>NZ_JBEYJA010000054.1:0-57184 GCF_040703815.1 Streptomyces sp. NPDC006743
GGGGCAGATCTTCGTCAAGGGCGAGGTCATCAAGACGGTGCCCGAGTCGAAGATCGTGGAGACCCTGATCGAAGAGGCGATGAAGCTCGCCGAGCAGATGGAGGCCGACGGCGTGGCCTCCGGGGAACCGGAGGTCTCCGTCGCGGGCTGAACCCCGCCCGCCCTCTGGACGCCCCTGGCCCACCGCTCCGCCGCGGCCGGGCCCACCGGGCCGGGCCGCAGACGCCCGGCCCGGTGGGCCGGCGGTGCGGGGCGGAACGGCCTGCGCCGTAGCGGCCCCGGCCGTCAGCCGCCGACCATCCCGCCGTTGCCGGTCAGATCCCTCGCGCCCCAGCGGCCCGCCGAGCCGCCGGCCGCCCCGCCGCCCGCCGAGCGGCCTCGCCCCCTTCTACCCCCCAGCCGTCCTGCCCGCCTCACCGCCCCGGTGCCTCGTCGTCCTGGCCGTCCCGGGTGGGGTCCGACACCGGGGCGTCCTCCTGGACCGAACCGGGCGCGGACCGTTCGGGCGCGGCCGGGCTGCCGTACCGGGACTGCGGGGGCGGCGGCGGTTCCCGGTCGCCCGGGGCACCGGCCCCGCTCGGCGGCAGGTGCAGCGCGAGCAGCGCGGCGTCGTCGCCGCTGGGCCTGATGCGCTCCAGCAGCTCGTCGCAGAAGGCGTCCACCGTCTCCCCGGCCATCCGCCGGGACAGCACCGAGGCGTGGTGGCGCAGCTTGGCCATCCCCAGGTCGATGGGGCGGTCCCTGCTCTCCACCAGCCCGTCGGTGTACAGCAGGAGCGTCGACTCGGGCGGAAGGTCCTCGTAGGCGTCGGGCCAGCTCAGCCCCAGGTGCAGGACCGCGCTCATCCCGATCAGCGGACCGTGCCCGCCGGTCAGGAACCGCGTCCCGCCGTCCCGGGTCACCAGCAGCGGCGGCGGATGCCCGGCATTGACCCAGTTCAGCCGCCACGGGCCGCCCTCGGGGCCCTCGATCCGGGCGAAGACGAGCGTGGCCATCGGCGCGTCGCTGGTGTTCGTGACCGCCTCGTCCAGCCGGCACATGATCAGACTGGGCGGCTTGCCGTGGTCCCAGGCCAGGGCGCGCAGCATGTTGCGGACCTCCGCCATGTGCGCGGCGGCCTGGAGATCGTGGCCCACCACGTCCCCGATGACCAGGGCCATCACCCCGTCGGAGAGCAGGAAGGCGTCGTACCAGTCGCCGCCGATCTCCATGGCGCTCTGCGCGGGCAGGTAGCGGGCGGCCATCCGCAGATGGTCGACCTGCGGCAGCGGGGCCAGCAACTGGCGCTGCATCGTCTCGGAGACGTTGCGCTGCTCCTGGTAGAGCCGGGCGTTGTCCAGCACCAGCCCCACCCGGCGGCCGATGTCGGAGAGCAGCCGCACCTCCGCGGCCGTCGGGGCGGCCGAGCCCGCGGCACGGCCCACGGTCAGCATCCCGTAGTGGTTGCGGCGGGCGCGCAACGGCACCACGACGGCGGTGTGGCCGCCCAGTCGCTCGAACAGTCTTCCGTGGGTGGCGGCGAGCGGGGCGTCCGGGTCGCGCAGCTCCTCGGCGCTCAGCAGGACCGGTTCGTCGGCGGCCATGACCCGTTCCACCGCCGCCCGCGCCCCGGACGACAGCAGCGGCAGCGCCCCCTGCAGCCGCCGTGCCCGCCGAGGGTGCGCCGGGCACCGTACGGCGACCCGCTCCAGGACGCCCGTCCGCTGCGAGCACAGGGCCACCGACGCCCAGTCGCCCAGCTCCGGAACGAGCAGCCGCACCAGCCTGCGCATGCGCCCGGAGGCGTCCAGGGCGGACATCAGCACCGAGGAGACGTCCGCCAGCAGGTTCAGCCGGGCGGTCAGCGCCTCCAGGGCCGCCGCGTGCGCGGCCATCCGCTCCTCGGCCGCCCGCTGCGGGCCGAAGTCGCTGAACACCACCACCAGCCCCGCCGGCCGGCCGGACACCACCAGCGACGTCGTCGTCCAGATGATCGGCACCGTCGACCCGTCGGACCGCAGGAAGTACTCCTCGCGGCCCTCCTCGACGGACCGGCCGCCGGCCAGCGGCATCCGCATCCTGCACTGCTCCCGCGGCACCGCCGCGCCGTCGGCCCGGCGGTGCAGCAGGTCGTGCGCGTCCCGGCCGAGCAGTTCCGCCTCCGAGCGGCCCAGCAGCCGCTCCGCCCACGGATTGACGAAGGTGATGCGCCCGTCGGCGTCGAGGGTGAACACACCGGTCCCCAGCCCGTGCAGGACCGCCCGCGGGAAGTCGGGATCCAGGGCCGCCCCGCCCGCCGCGCTCACGGAACCGGCCCCCTCTCGCCCCGGACCGCCGTCCGGCGTGCTGCCACCGTAGATCACCGCTTTCGCCAGGCCGTGCCGGGAGAACCACGCCGTTCTCGACCCAAGGAGTACCCAGAACAGCCCGTACTGCCACATTCCAGGGCAACCGGTAGCGGGCCTCACCAGGGGGCGGCGCCGCCAGGATCCGGCAGGTACAGTGCGGAGATCAGCCGAAACCCCAGCGTGAGGCCCCGCACGTGTTGACCCAGACCACCTCACGGGTGCTCGAACCGAGCGACCTGGACGCGGCGCTCGCCGTCCTCGACCGCGAGCCGGTCGCGAACGCCTTCGTGACCTCCCGCGTGCAGGTCGCGGGCCTGGACCCGTGGCGGCTCGGCGGCGAGATGTGGGGCTGGTACGAGGGCGGCATGCTCACGTCCCTGTGCTACGCGGGCGCCAACCTGGTCCCCATCTGCGCCACCCCGCGCGCCGTGCGCGCCTTCGCGGACCGCGCCCGGCGGGCCGGCCGCCGCTGCTCCTCCATCGTCGGCCCCTCCGGACCCACCACCCAGCTGTGGGGCCTGCTCGAACCCAGCTGGGGCCCGGCCCGCGAGGTCCGCGCCCGCCAGCCCCTCATGGTCACCGACCGCATGCCCGCCGACATCGCCGCCGACCCCTGCGTCCGCCGCGTCCGCAAGGACGAGATGGAGACGATCATGCCGGCGTGCGTGGCCATGTTCACCGAGGAGGTCGGCGTCTCCCCGCTGGCCGGCGACGGCGGCCTGCTCTACCAGGCCCGGGTCGCCGAACTCGTGGGCTCCGGCCGCTCCTTCGCCCGCATCGACGAGCAGGGCAAGGTGATGTTCAAGGCCGAGATCGGCGCGGCGACCGACCGTGCCTGCCAGATCCAGGGCGTCTGGGTCGCGCCCGAGTACCGGGGCCGCGGGCTCGCCGCCCCCGCCATGGCGGCGGTGCTGCGCTACGCACTGGCCGACGTCGCCCCCGTCGTCAGCCTCTACGTCAACGACTTCAACACGGCGGCCCGGCGCACCTACCTGCGCGTGGGCTTCCAGGAGGTCGGCTCGTTCACGAGCGTGCTGTTCTAGGACGTGTTCCGAAAGCAGCGCCGTCCGCCCGCGGGGCAGGCGGGACTTTCGAGACCCGCCCTTGGGGCTGTCGTCCGGACCGGCCCGGAGCAGGGCGCGGTGCCGGACTCCGCGAGCCCGGCCTGAACCGGCCCGATCCGGCCGGGAGGCCCGAGGTGCCGTCGCCGGACCCGTGCGCTGATGAGGCAGGTGCGAGCCGGGTGGTCGGCCCAGTAGTCTCCCCGGCATGGCGCACTTTCCCGGTCACGGCCCCGGCCGCCGCCCCGACGACATCGTGATCGGCCCCCTCGACCTGTCGGCCCGCGTCGACGAGGCACTGGCCGTGCAGACCGTCGCCTTCGGGCTCGGCGCCGAGGAGGTCGCCGTACGCCGGCAGATCGTGCTGCGCCACATGACCTGCCCGGGCGCCCGCGCCTTCGGCGCCACCACCGCCGGCGGACGGCTGGCCGGGTTCGTCTACGGCATGCCCAACGACCGCACCCACTGGTGGTCCACCGTCGTCGAGCCCTACCTGCGCGCCCGCGGCCACGAGGAGTGGCTGGACGACTCCTTCGTGATCACCGAGCTGCACGTCCACCCCGGACACCAGAACCGGGGCATCGGCCGCGCCCTGATCACCACCATCACCGACGGCGCCGACGAGCCCCGCTCGATCCTCTCCGCGATCGACACCGACAGCCCCGCCCGCGGCCTCTACCACTCCCTGGGGTACGTGGACCTGGCCCGGCAGGTCCTCTTCCCCAGCGCGCCGAAGCCGTACGCCGTGATGGGCGCCCCGCTGCCCCTGCGCCGCGGCCCGGCCGGCGGCCGCTGAGGCGATTACCGCCGCCGCCGTCCGCCCGGCTAACCTCCTAGCCATCACCGATTTCCGGCAGGAGTACGAGAACGATGGCGAACGCACCGGTCCAGCGCATGTCCCAGTTGATGGCCAAGACGCTGCGCGACGACCCGGCCGACGCCGAGGTCCTCAGCCACAAGCTGCTGGTCCGCGCCGGTTACGTCCGCCGCACCGCCGCGGGCGTCTGGAGCTGGCTGCCGCTGGGCAAGAAGGTCCTCGCCAACGTCGAGCGGATCGTCCGCGAGGAGATGGACGCCATCGGCGCGCAGGAGGTGCTGCTGCCCGCACTGCTGCCGAGGGAGCCGTACGAGGCGACCGGCCGCTGGGACGAGTACGGCGCCGAGCTGTTCCGCCTCCAGGACCGCAAGGGCGGCGACTACCTGCTCGGCCCCACCCACGAGGAGATCTTCACCCTGCTGGTGAAGGACCAGGCGTCCTCCTACAAGGACCTGCCGGTCATCCTCTACCAGATCCAGAGCAAGTACCGCGACGAGGCCCGGCCCCGCGCGGGCATCCTGCGCGGGCGCGAGTTCCTGATGAAGGACTCCTACTCCTTCGACACCGCCGACGAGGGCCTCGCCGAGTCCTACGCCCTGCACCGCCAGGCCTACCAGCGCATCTTCGAGCGCCTCGGCCTCGACTACCGCATCTGCGCCGCGACCGCGGGCGCGATGGGCGGCTCCCGGTCCGAGGAGTTCCTCGCCCCGGCCGAGGCCGGCGAGGACACCTTCGCCGACTGCCCGAACTGCGACTTCGCCGCCAACACCGAGGCGATCACCTACGAGCTGCGGCCGGTGGACGGCTCCGCCGTGCCCGCCCTGGAGGAGATCCCGACCCCGGACACCCCCACCATCGAGACCCTCGCCGCCTCCCTCGGCGTCCCGGCCTCCGCCACCCTGAAGAACCTCCTCGTCAAGGTGGACGGCGAGATCGTCGCCGTCGGCGTCCCCGGCGACCGCGAGGTCGACCTGGACAAGGTCGAGGCGCACTTCGCCCCGGCCACCGTCGAACTGGTCACCGCCGAGGACTTCACCGGCCGCCCCGACCTGGTGCGCGGCTACGTCGGCCCGCAGGGCCTGGGGGAGAAGGTCCGGTACATCGCCGACCCGCGCGTGGCGCCCGGCACCGCCTGGATCACCGGCGCGAACAAGGAGCACACGCACGCGAAGAACGTCGTCGCGGGCCGTGACTTCCAGGTCGACGACTACGTCGACGTCGTGGTCGTCCAGGACGGCGACCCCTGCCCGAAGTGCGGCACCGGTCTCAAGCTGGACCGCGCCATCGAGATCGGCCACATCTTCCAGCTCGGCCGCAAGTACACCGACGCCCTCAAGCTCGACGTCCTCGGCCAGAACGGCAAGCCGGTCCGCGTCACCATGGGCTCCTACGGCATCGGCGTCTCCCGCGCGGTCGCGGCCCTCGCCGAGCAGCACGCCGACGAGCACGGGCTGGTCTGGCCCGCCGAGGTGGCCCCGGCCGACGTGCACGTGGTCGCCGCGGGCAAGGCCCTGCAGACCGAACTGGCCCTCGACGTCTCCGGGAAGCTGGCCGCCGCCGGCCTCCGCGTCCTCGTCGACGACCGCGCCGGCGTCTCCCCGGGCGTGAAGTTCACGGACGCCGAACTGATCGGCGTCCCCAAGATCCTCGTCGCCGGCCGCCGCTCCGCCGAGGGCGTCGTCGAGCTGAAGGACCGCCGCAGCGGCGAGCGCGAGGAACTGACGGTCGACGAGGCCATCGCCCGCCTCACCGCGTAGCGAGGCGGCGCGGCTCCACGGGAACCCGGCCCGGCCCCGGCCGTGCGGGAGTCCCGCGGACCCGCCCCGCGAAGACACCCCCCAGGCCCCGCCCCCACCCGGACGGGGCCTGGCCCGTTCCCGGCGCGGGGGCGGCGGGGCGCGACCGCTGCGGTGCCCTTGCCGGCCTTGGCCGGGTCAGAGCCAGCCCGCGAACTCCAGGAGCAGTTCGGCGTCCTGGGGACGGCCCACCCGGCGGGCCCGCACGCCGGACTCCACCGCGCGGAACAGGGTCCAGCCGCCCAGCCGTTCCCGGTCCACCTCCAGGGACTCCGCCAGCCGTTTGATCCTGCGCCGGGTGGTGGCCGGCCCGGACGGCGAGGCGATCAGGTCCTCCACCCGGTCACGGACCAGCCGGGCCAGATCGAACGCGGTCTCGCCCACCACCGGGTCCGGGCCGACCGCCAGCCACGGCATCCGGTCCCCGGCCAGCACCTTGCTCTGCCGGAACGTGCCGTGCAGCAGCCGCTGTTCGGGCGGCGCGGCCAGCAACTGCTCGCGGGCCGCGAGCGCCGCCCGCACCAGCGGCGCCACCTCCGCGTCGCCCTCCGCGCTCGCCCGCATCGCCTCCGCCTGCCGTCCGGTCCGCTCCGCGACCGTCTCGAAGGGGTGCCCCCGCGGCGGCTCCACCCACAGCCGCCGCAGCGTGCCCGCCGCCTCCAGCAGCGCCCGCGCCTCCGGCAGGGAGCGCACCGACACGTCCGGGTGCAGCCGTTCGAGGAGCAGCACACCCTCGTCGTCCGTACCGGACGGCTCCAGCAGCTGTACGGCGCCCCGGCCCGCCCAGTGCGCGAGCGCGGCCCGCTCGCCGGCGGGCCGGGCCCGGGGCGGGGCCAGTTTCAGCACGGCCGGTGTCCCCTGCGCCGTCCGCACCAGCACGACCAGGCTGCTGCGCCCGCCGGGCACCTGCACCCGCTCGACCGTCAACCCGCGCTGCTCGACGGCCCGTCCGGCCAGTCGGGGCAGCTGCTCCAGCCAGTCGTCACCGTCCGGTGCCGTCTCACCGAGCGCCCGCACCAGTCGGCGCGGCGGTTCGAAAGCCATGCGCGAGTGTTTCCTTCCTGGACGCCTGGACGCGTTCGCACGCGTTCCCTGTCTTTGTGCGTCCCGGTCGGACGCCTGCCGGTCACCTGCCCCGCTACGGCGTCGCGGTCGCCGACGGGCTGCCGGCACCGGCGCGTTCGGCGAGACCTGGGAAGGCTACGCTCCCGCCGCGCCAGCGCGCCGCACGGACCGCCGCCTCCCGCAGCGCCCCGGCCGCCTCCTGCCTGCGCCGCCCGCTGGCGGCCCGCACCAGGTCGGAGCAGACCCCGGCCACCCGGTCCTCCAGTTCGGCGGCGAAGCGGACCGCGGCGGCCGAGTCCGGCACCGGGAAGGGCAGGGCGTAGCCGGCGGCCGAGGCCACCGGCCTGCCGCCCAGGTCCGCGACCTGGCGCGCCAGGGCGTCGCGGCGCGCCCGGTGGGCGTCGTAGGCGGCTCGCGCCTGGGCGCGCCGGTCCTCATGGACCTTGCCGCCCACGACGCCGTAGCCGTACACCGCCGCGTGCTCCGCGGCCAGCGCCGCCTGCAGGGCCCGCAGTTCCCGCTTTGCCGCCGTGCTCACTTGTCGCCCTCCGTCAGCAGGTACGCGTGCGCCGCGCCGGCCGCCGCCACCGAGGCCAGCAACCGCGCCTGCTCACCGGGGACCTCGAGCAGCGCCGCCGTACGCCGGTCGGCGAGCGACCGCTCCGCGGCGGCGAGCCCGGCCCGCGCCTCCTTCTCGTCCGCCGGGACACGCGCAGAAGCGGACCCCGGGGCCCCGCCCGAGGGGCCGGCGGACCCGGAAGCCCCGGCGGAGGCCGCCGCGCCCGCAGCCGCCCTGACCGCGTCCGTCGCCGTCGCAGTCGCCGTGGCCGTGGGCGGCGGGGCCGGATCCGTGGACGCCGTCGCGGAGTCCGCGGGCGACGCCTGGCCCGTACCGCCGAACGCGGTCACGTGCCGCACGACCTCCGCCCGCAGCGGCGAGAGCCGCCCGGCCAGCGACGGGTGCACGGCGAGCACGGCGTCGTAGCGCCGCACCAGGTCCTGGCTGTCCCGGGCCGCCTGCGCGCGGACCCGGTCGGCGAGCGAGGCACGGGTGCTCGCGGATCCGGAGCCGTCGCTCCCGGCGGAGCAGGCGGAAGCGCCCGCGAGCAGGGCGGCCCCCGCCGCCGAGGCGAGCAGACTCCTTCTGCGCGGGCCCGAGGGGGCCTGCGGGGGTGAGGGGAACGGCACGGCAGACGTCCTCGGGTGCGTGATGCGTACGTTCGGCGGCGGGCGGGTGCCTCGCCCGTGATCACCGTACCCGCGCGTGCCCCGGGCACGACTCAGCGGCACCACCCTCGCCCAGGTGGACGGCAACACCCCTTGGGACCGGATACCCTTTGACCAGACACGCGAACCGTCCCACAACAGCACACGCGGCCGAGGAGTCACCCGGATGAGCACCACCCAGAGCGAGAGGCTGCGGGAGCTGCTGGAACCGCTCGTCACCTCCCAGGGGCTGGATCTCGAAGAGATCGCCGTGGACTCCGTAGGACGCAAGCGGGTGCTGCGCGTCGTCGTGGACTCCGACACCGGAGCGGACCTGGACGCGATCGCCGATGTGAGCCGCGCGCTCTCGGCGAAGCTCGACGAGAGCGACGCGATGGGCGAGGGGGAGTACACCCTCGAGGTCGGCACCCCGGGCGCCGAGCGCCTTCTCACGCAGCACCGCCACTACGTGCGCGCCACCGGCCGGCTGGTGAGGTTCCAGCTGGCCGAGGGCGGCGAACTGGTGGCCAGGATCATCGCGGTCGACGACGAGGGACTCGATCTCGAGGTGCCCGGAGTCAAGGGCCGCAAGCCCACGGCCCGCCGCATCGCCTTCCCGGACGTCGTCAGGGCGCGCGTGCAGGTCGAGTTCAACCGCAAGGACGACAAGGTCGAGAAGGACCTGAAGGAAGAGGAGGAGGCGTAGCCGTGGACATCGACATGAGCGCCCTGCGGGGCTTGGTGCGGGAGAAGGAGATCTCCTTCGACCTGCTGGTCGAGGCGATCGAGTCGGCCCTCCTCATCGCCTACCACCGCACCGAGGGAAGCCGCCGCCACGCGCGCGTGGAGCTGAACCGGGAGACCGGCCATGTGACCGTGTGGGCGAAGGAGGACCCCGAGGACCTCGAGGAGGGCCAGGAGGCCCGCGAGTTCGAGGACACCCCGTCCGGTTTCGGCCGTATCGCCGCCACCACCGCCAAGCAGGTCATCCTGCAGCGGCTGCGCGACGCCGAGGACGACGCGACGCTCGGCGAGTACGCCGGCCGTGAGGGCGACATCGTCACCGGCGTGGTCCAGCAGGGCCGCGACCCGAAGAACGTCCTCGTGGACATCGGCAAGCTGGAGGCCATCCTGCCCGTGCAGGAGCAGGTCCCCGGCGAGACGTACCCGCACGGCATGCGCCTGCGGTCGTACGTCGTGCGGGTGGCCAAGGGTGTGCGGGGTCCCTCCGTCACCCTTTCGCGCACGCACCCCAACCTGGTGAAGAAGCTCTTCGCCCTGGAGGTGCCCGAGATCGCGGACGGTTCCGTGGAGATCGCGGCGATCGCCCGTGAGGCCGGTCACCGTACGAAGATCGCGGTCCGCTCCACCCGTTCGGGCCTGAACGCCAAGGGCGCCTGCATCGGCCCCATGGGCGGCCGGGTGCGCAACGTCATGGGCGAGCTGAACGGCGAGAAGATCGACATCGTCGACTGGTCGGACGACCCGGCCGAGATGGTGGCGAACGCGCTGTCCCCGGCCCGTGTCTCCAAGGTGGACGTCGTGGACCTGGCGGCCCGCTCCGCCCGGGTGACCGTGCCGGACTACCAGCTGTCCCTGGCGATCGGCAAGGAGGGCCAGAACGCCCGCCTGGCCGCCCGTCTGACCGGCTGGCGCATCGACATCCGGCCGGACACCGAGCAGGCCGGGGAATAGATCCGGTCGGGACGGCGCTCGGAACACGACAACAGTCGTTCGAATCCTGCCCCAAAGGGGTGAGGTGTGCGCGGGGAGGTAGACTTAAGGGTGTCTGGCCGGACGCAGGCCCGCGCATGCCCTGAACGCACCTGTGTGGGGTGCCGGGAGCGAGCGGCCAAGACGGATCTGCTGCGCATCGTGGCGGTCGAGGGCGAGTGCGCCCCCGATCCTCGCGGTACGCTGCCCGGCCGGGGTGCGTACGTGCACCCCGCCCTGGTCTGTCTCGACCAGGCGGTACGCCGCCGGGCGTTCACGCGGGCGTTGCGCGCCCCGGGAGCGCTCGACACAAAGGCGTTGCGCCGGTACGTCGAGCGGACGACAGTTGCCGAGCAGGCAACACGGTAGGAAGACGTGTCGTGCGGAACCCCCCGTGCGGCCTGGTACCTCGCGAGTCGAAAGCAGGTCGAGATTGCGATGAGCACTCGATGAGTACGCGATGAGTACGCCCATGAACTAGCGACGGTCCGGCCGCAACCCGGACCTCAAAGGAGCGAAGTGGCTAAGGTCCGGGTATACGAACTCGCCAAGGAGTTCGGTGTGGAGAGCAAGGTCGTCATGGCCAAGCTCCAGGAACTCGGTGAATTCGTCCGATCGGCATCCTCGACGATCGAGGCGCCCGTAGTACGCAAACTGACTGACGCCTTCCAGCAGGGCAACGGCGGCGGCAGGTCCGCCAAGCCGGGTGCCCCGAAGAAGGCCGCCCCCAGGCCGCCCGCGCCCTCCCCGGCGCAGGCAGGGGGCACCTCCCAGGGCGCCAAGCCCGTGGGTGAGCGTCCGGCTGCTCCCAAGCCGCCGGCCGCGCCCAAGCCCGCCGCGGCGCAGCAGCCCGCGGCCCCCTCGGCTCCCGCGCCGGCCGCTCCCGGCCCGCGTCCGGTGCCGGGTCCCAAGCCCGCCCCGCGTCCGGCCCCGGCCGCGCCGGCCGCTCCGGAGTTCACCGCTCCGCCGTCGGCTCCGGCTCCGTCCCCGGCCGCCGCGCAGGGCCCGCGCCCCGGTGGCGCGCGTCCCGGTGCTCCCAAGCCCGGCGGCGGCCGCCCCGGCGGCGGTGGCCAGGGCCAGGCCCGTCCGGGCCAGGGCGCCCCGCGTCCCGGTGGCCAGGCCCCGCGTCCGGGTGCCCGTCCGGCCGGTCCGCGTCCGGGCAACAACCCCTTCACCTCCGGTGGCTCCACCGGCATGGCGCGCCCGCAGGCGCCCCGTCCGCAGGGCCAGCGGCCCGGCGGTCCCGGTGCTCCCGGCGGCGGTCCCCGTCCGCAGGCGGCCGGTGCCCAGGGCGGCGGTCCGCGTCCGCAGGCTCCGGGCGGTCCGCGCCCGACGCCGGGCGGGATGCCGCGTCCGCAGGGCGGTCCGGGCGGTCCCCGTCCCGGCGGCCCGCGTCCGAACCCCGGCATGATGCCGCAGCGTCCCGCTGCCGGCCCGCGTCCCGGCGGTGGCCCCGGCGGCCGCGGTCCGGGCGGTGCGGGTCGTCCCGGCGGCGCCGGTCGTCCCGGCGGCGGCGGCTTCGCCGGCCGTCCGGGCGGCGGTGGCGGCGGTCGTCCCGGTGGCGGCGGCTTCGCCGGCCGTCCCGGCGGCGGTGGCCCCGGTGGCGGCGGCGGCTTCGGTGGCGGCGGTGGCCGTCCCGGCTTCGGCGGTCGTCCGGGCGGTCCCGGTGGCCGTGGCGGCACGCAGGGTGCCTTCGGCCGTCCCGGCGGTCCGGCGCGCCGTGGCCGCAAGTCGAAGCGGCAGCGTCGCCAGGAGTACGAGGCCATGCAGGCCCCGAGCGTCGGCGGCGTGATGCTGCCGCGCGGCAACGGCGAGACCATCCGTCTCTCCCGCGGCGCGTCGCTCACCGACTTCGCCGAGAAGATCAACGCCAACCCGGCGTCGCTCGTCGCGGTCATGATGAACCTGGGCGAGATGGTCACGGCCACGCAGTCCGTCTCCGACGAGACGCTGCAGCTCCTGGCCGACGAGATGAACTACAACGTCCAGATCGTCAGCCCCGAGGAGGAGGACCGCGAGCTGCTCGAGTCCTTCGACCTGGAGTTCGGCGAGGACGAGGGCACCGAGGAGGACCTGGTCGTCCGCCCGCCGGTGGTCACCGTCATGGGTCACGTCGACCACGGAAAGACCCGACTGCTCGACGCCATCCGCAAGACGAACGTCATCGCGGGCGAGGCCGGCGGCATCACCCAGCACATCGGTGCCTACCAGGTCGCGACCGAGGTCAACGGCGAGGACCGCGCGATCACCTTCATCGACACCCCGGGTCACGAGGCGTTCACCGCCATGCGTGCCCGCGGTGCGAAGTCGACCGACATCGCGATCCTGGTCGTCGCGGCCAACGACGGCGTCATGCCGCAGACGGTCGAGGCGCTCAACCACGCCAAGGCGGCCGACGTGCCGATCGTGGTCGCGGTCAACAAGATCGACGTGGAGGGCGCGGACCCGACCAAGGTGCGCGGTCAGCTGACCGAGTACGGCCTGGTGGCCGAGGAGTACGGCGGCGACACCATGTTCGTCGACATCTCCGCCAAGCAGGGTCTGCACATCGACTCGCTGCTGGAGGCCGTGATCCTCACGGCCGACGCCTCGCTCGACCTGCGGGCCAACCCGAACCAGGACGCGCAGGGCATCTCGATCGAGTCCCGTCTCGACCGCGGCCGCGGTGCCGTGGCGACGGTCCTCGTCCAGCGAGGCACCCTGCGGGTCGGCGACACGATGGTGGTGGGCGACGCCTACGGCCGCGTGCGCGCCATGCTCGACGACAACGGCAACAACGTCGCCGAGGCCGGCCCGTCGACGCCGGTCCAGGTCCTGGGCCTGACCAACGTCCCGGGTGCGGGTGACAACTTCATCGTGGTCGAGGAGGACCGTACGGCCCGCCAGATCGCGGAGAAGCGCGCCGCCCGCGAGCGCAACGCCGCGTTCGCCAAGCGCACGCGCCGCGTGTCGCTGGAGGACCTGGACAAGGTGCTCAAGGCCGGCGAGGTCCAGCAGCTGAACCTGATCATCAAGGGTGACGCTTCCGGTTCGGTGGAGGCCCTCGAGTCCTCGCTGCTCCAGCTGGACGTCGGCGAAGAGGTCGACATCCGCGTCCTGCACCGCGGCGTCGGTGCGGTCACGGAGTCCGACATCGACCTGGCGATGGGCTCCGACGCCATCGTGATCGGCTTCAACGTGCGCGCGGTCGGCCGTGCGCAGCAGATGGCCGAGCGCGAAGGCGTGGACGTCCGGTACTACTCGGTCATCTACCAGGCGATCGAGGAGATCGAGGCGGCCCTCAAGGGCATGCTCAAGCCGGAGTACGAAGAGGTCGAGCTGGGCACGGCGGAGATCCGCGAGGTCTTCAAGTCGTCCAAGCTGGGCAACATCGCGGGTGTCCTCATCCGCTCCGGCGAGGTCAAGCGCAACACCAAGGCGCGCCTGCTGCGCGACGGCAAGGTCGTCGCGGAGAACCTCAACATCGAGGGTCTGCGTCGCTTCAAGGACGACGTCACCGAGATCCGCGAAGGCTTCGAGGGCGGTATCAACCTCGGAAACTTCAACGACATCAAGGTCGACGACGTCATCGCGACGTACGAGATGCGCGAGAAGCCGCGGGTGTAACACCCCACGGAACACCGGCACCGGCCGACGGGACTGCTTCCCGTCGGCCGGTGCGCCGCGTCCGGGACCTGCCCGTCGTCGGGCCGGCGGGAGACAAATCCCGTCGAGTCACCGCCGGGTTCGCGGTACCGTTCTTGATGTCCCTGCCCGTCTCGAAGGCAGGACCATCGACCCCGTACCGGCGGGCAACCCGGACACACATGTACGTGGGGACGCTGTCCTTCGACCTCCTCCTCGGCGACGTCCACTCGCTGAAGGAGAAGCGCTCCGTCGTCCGCCCGATCGTCGCCGAGCTGCAGCGCAAGTACGCGGTGAGCGCGGCCGAGGTGGACCACATGAACCTCCACCGGCGGGCCGTCATCGGCCTGGCCGCGGTCTCGGGCGACGCGGCACACCTGACCGACGTACTGGACCGGTGCGAGCGGCTGGTCGCCGGGCGTCCCGAGGTGGAGCTGCTGTCCGTCAGACGGCGCTTCCACGGCGAGGACGACGACTGACGCACGGCGGACCGCACCGACCGCACCACACCACAGAACGTAGAAGAGAAAGAACGGGAGACGGACCAGTGGCCGACAACGCGCGGGCGAAAAGGCTGGCGGACCTCATCCGAGAGGTGGTGGCCCAGAAGCTGCAGCGCGGGATCAAGGACCCGCGGCTCGGCTCGCACGTCACCATCACGGACACCAGGGTCACGGGCGACCTGCGGGAGGCGACCGTCTTCTACACGGTCTACGGCGACGACGAGGAGCGCGCGGCCGCCGCGGCCGGGCTGGAGAGCGCCAAGGGCATCCTGCGCTCCGAGGTCGGCCGCGCGGCCGGGGTGAAGTTCACCCCGACGCTCGCCTTCGTCGCGGACGCCCTCCCGGACACCGCCCGGACCATCGAGGACCTGCTCGACAAGGCGCGCCAGTCCGACGCCAAGGTGCGGGAGGCGTCCGCGGGCGCCCCCTACGCCGGCGGCGCGGACCCGTACCGCAAGCCGGGCTCCGAGGACGACGCCGACGAGACGGACGACAGCACCGAATGACCAGCAAGCCCACCCCGCCCGACGGCCTCGTCATCGTCGACAAGCCGTCGGGCTTCACCTCGCACGACGTCGTGGCCAAGATGCGGGGGATCGCCAGGACCCGCCGCGTCGGCCACGCCGGCACCCTCGACCCCATGGCGACCGGGGTCCTCGTCCTCGGTGTGGAGAAGGCCACCAAGCTCCTCGGCCACCTCGCGCTGACCGAGAAGGAGTACGTCGGCACCGTCCGGCTCGGCCAGAACACGCTCACCGACGACGCCGAGGGGGAGATCACCTCGCGCGCCGACGCCTCCAAGGTCACCCGCGAGGCCGTCGACACCGCCGTCGCCAAGCTGACCGGCGACATCATGCAGGTGCCGTCCAAGGTCAGCGCCATCAAGATCAACGGCGTCCGGTCGTACAAGCGGGCCCGCGAGGGCGAGGAGTTCGAGATCCCGGCCCGGCCGGTGACCGTCTCCTCCTTCCAGGTGTACGACGTCCGGGACGCCGTCGCCGAGGACGGCACCGCCGTGCTCGACCTCGTCGTCTCGGTGGTCTGCTCCTCCGGCACCTACATCCGCGCCCTCGCCCGCGACCTGGGCGCCGACCTCGGCGTCGGCGGCCACCTCACCGCGCTGCGCCGCACCCGCGTCGGGCCCTACAAGCTGGACGCCGCGAAGACGCTCGACCAGCTCCAGCAGGAGCTGACCGTCATGCCCGTCGCCGACGCGGCCGGCGCCGCCTTCCCGCGCTGGGACGTCGACGCGCGGCGCGCCCGGCTGCTCACCAACGGCGTGCGGCTGGAGATGCCCGAGGCGTACGCGGGCGCCGGTGCCGTCGCCGTCTTCGACCCCCAGGGGCGCTTCCTCGCGCTCGTGGAGGAGCAGCGGGGCAAGGCCAAGAGCCTGGCCGTCTTCGGCTGACCCCGCCGGGCGGGCCGGCGGCGGCCCTCCCGGTCGGGCGGCCCGGCAGGCTGTCCGTGGAGCGGCGGCTGCGGCACGGGCGTTCCCCGGCCGCCGCTCCACGGTCCCCCCTCGGTTCCCCCCACTCCCAGGGTGTATCCAGCGACCCCCGGCGGTTCACCCGACCGTGCGGGCGCTCGGAGTGAACCGAGGGAGCGCAGGGGGGCGCGTTCGCCTCGCGATCTTCCCCGTTGATCGTTCCGTGCCTACCGTCGAGGTCAGGGCGCGCGCCGGACATGCCCGGCGCGGCCCGACAGGCCGGGTGGGCCCGGCGGAGCTGGACGGCGGCACGGCGGGGAGGTCGGACCATGGCAGCAGGGGCCGAGCGGCCGGCGGCCGCGACCGGCCGGGGGCACCGGACCACCGCCCGGACCCCGGCGGACACCGGGACCGGACCGCCTGCCGGACCGCCGCGCGGCACGCCGGACAGCACGTCCGACGGCAGCCCCCGGCCCGGGGAGCAGCGCGGCGGCGAGCATCCGCGGGGGACGGTGGCGCGCACCGCCCCGGACACGGCGGCGGCCCGCCACCTGGCGCACCTGGCCACCGCCGAGGCCCGCGACCGCCTCCTCGACGGCGCCCTGGTGTGCGTCCGCGACCTGGCGGGCCGCCCCCGCGGCACCGGCTTCGCCGCCGACCACCGCGGCACCGTGATCACCAGCCACGAGGCGGTCGACGGCCTCACCCGCCTCGTGCTGCACGCGCCGGGCGCGGGCGACCGCTCCTGCGTGGTGACCTCCGCGGCGGTGACCCCCCTGCCCGGGCTGGGCCTCGCACTCGTACGGGCCGAGGACCTGGACGTGCCGCCGCTGCCGGTGTCGGTGCGCGGCCGGGTGCGGACGGGGAGCTACGTGCGGATCGCCGCCGGCGGCTGGCGCGAGGCCCGCGTCCTGGGCGCCACCACGGTGTCGTACCCGGCCACGGACCGCTTCCACCTCGTGGACGGCGCCCTGGAACTGGCGATCGGCACGGCCGGCCGGGACGCGCTCCGACGGGGCGGGGGAGCGGCCGGGGGGCCGGTGCTCGACCCGGGGACCGGCGCCGTGGTGGCGGTCCTGGGGACCGCCCTCCAGGCCGGCGACCGCGACACCGGCTTCGCGGTGCCGCTGCCGGCCGGCGACGGCCCGCTGGGCGAACTGCTCGCCCGCAACGCGGCGACCGTTCCCGCCTACGGCCCCGATCTCAATCTCGCAGGTGTCCTGGAACTCACGGCCACCTCCGTGGCCCAGGACGCCCCCCGAGGAGCCCTGCCGGACCACGCGTCCGCCCCGGCGACGGCTTCGTCAGCCCTGGCGACGGCTTCGGCCGCCGCGGCGACGGCTTCGTCCGCCGCGGGGGCGGCCGTGCCCGGGCCGGGAGCGGCGGCGTCCGGTCCGGGGCCGGCGGTGGGCGGTCCGGGGTCGTGGGGGTCCCGCCCGGGCTCCGCGGTGTCCGGTCCGGCGGCCACCTGGTACGGCCCCGGGGCGACCGGGTACGGACCGGCCGCGGCTCTGCCCCGACCGGCCGCGGCTCTGTCCGGACCGCCGGTGGAGCGGGTCGCCGTGCTGCGGGAGCTGGAGGCCTTCGAGCGCGGCCCCGCGGCCGTGCTCGGCCTGGTGGGGGCGCCCGGCAGCGGCCGTACCACCGAACTCGCCGCGCTGGCCGGACGCCGCGCCCGGGGCGACGCGCCCGCGCCCACCCTGTGGCTGCGCGGTGCCGACCTGGACGGGGCCGACGCCTCGGTGGCGGACGCGGCGGGCCGTGCGCTGGACCGGGCGGCCCGGATCGTCGCGGCCGCCCGGGCGCCGCTGCCGGCCGATCTCACGGACCTCACCCCGGAGCGCGTGGCCCGCCTCGCCCGCGCGCACGGACGACCGCTGCTGCTCCTGCTGGACGGCCCCGAGGAGATGCCGGCCGCCCTGGCCCACCGGCTCGACGAGTGGACCGGGGCCACCGCGCGATGGCTGCGCGGTACGGGAGCGCGGCTGGTGGTGGCGTGCCGGGACGAGTACTGGGAGGGGGCGGGGGTGTGGTTCCCGCCGGACCTGCTGCACACCCCGGCCGCACCGGGCCGGAGCAGCGGTCCCGCGGGCCCGGCGGCCGGTGCGGGCCGGGCCGTGGAGGCGGGCGGCCGGGATGACATCGGTGGGGGCATGGGTGCCGGTCGGGAGAGGGGCGCCGCGGGGGAGGCGGAGGCCGGTGGGGCGGGGGGCGTCGGCCGGACGGGGGGAGCCGGCCGGGTCGCGGGTGCCGGTCGGAAGGACGACGGCGGGTGGGCCGAGGGGCCCGACCGGGAGGGGAGCACCGGTCCGGCTGGGAGCACCGGTCCGGTCGGGAGTGTCGGTCCCGCCGAGGGCGCCGTCGGGGGCCCAGGGGCCTGGGGCGCCGGAGGTGCGGCGGTGACCGGCGTCGCCGTCGCCGTCGCCGGGAGGGCCGCCGAGGCGGCCGTCGGCGAGGCGCGGGCCGCCGACCCGTGCACCCCGGCCCGTACCGGCCCCCCGCCGCCCCGCGTACACCTCGGCGACCTGCGCCCGGCGGAGGCACGCGAGGCCCGCGCCCGGTACGGCATCCCGGACGGCGCCCTGGCCGCGGCCGACGCCGGTCACCCCCTCACCCTCCGCCTCCTGGCCGAGGTCCGCGCGGCCCTGCCCGGCACCGGAAGCCACCCGCGCCTCGACCGTGGCGACGTCCTCGCCGCCCACCTGGACCTGATGTGCCTGCGCATCGCCGTCCGCCTCGCCGCGGAGAACGACCTGCGCGGCACCGCGGTCCGCCGTCTCGCGGCCAAGGTCTCCGGCCAGGTGCACGAGGCCGCCCGCCGCAGTCTCGGCCCGGGCCGGGGCGAACTGGACCGGGCGACGTTCGAGGAGGTGTTCCCCTGGGGGCCCGCCCCCGCCCGCCTGGGCGGCGGCACCGGATGGGCGTCCGCCGTCCTCACCGAAGGCCTCCTCGTCCCGGCGGGCGAGGGCTACCGCTTCGCGCACGAGGAACTCGCGGACTGGATCCAGGGCACCCACCTCGACCTGGACGAAGCCCTGCGCGTCCTCGTCCACCGGCGGCACGTCCCCGGCGAGCCGCACCGCCCGCTGCCGGTGCCGCACCACCGCATCGGCCCGGTCCTCCAGGCACTCCTCCTGCTGGCCCGCCAGCACGGCCCCCGCCGGCTCGCCGTCCGGCTGGAGGAACTGCTGTGCGCCCTGGACGGCGATCCGCACTCCTGGTGGGCGTCGCGGCTGCTCGCCGGTGTCCTCCTGCGCGTCCCCGACGCGACGCCGTACGCCGGTGTGCTCCGGCTGCTGGCCGACCGGATCGGCGTGTGGCAGGAGTGCGGCCTGCCCGTGCCGGCCGGCTTCGGACCGGAGTTCTGGACCGCGCTGAACCTGCCGGTGACCGACCGCTGCGACCTGCTCCGCCGCCTCCTCGTCGCCGACGACCCCGCACGGGACCCGGCCGGCCCACCCGACACGCGCCTCAGCCCCGCCCCCGCGCCGGACACGCGCCTCAGCCCCGCCCCCGCGCCGGACACGTGCCTCACCCCCGCCCCCGGCACGCGCCCCGCCTCTGCCGACGGCGCCGCTCCGACCGCTCTCCCTCGCCCTCCCGCCCCCCGCGCTCCAGGGGCCCGCCGCCCGCCCCGCTACCTCGACGCCCTCGCCCGCCTCCTCGCCGGCGACCCCGCCACGGTCCGCCCGCACCTCACCGGCTGGTTCGACGACGAACGGCCGCTGCCCGCCGCGCCGAACGCCACCGTCGCCACGGCCGCCCAGGCACTCCTCTACGCCCACCGGCACCACAGTCCGGACGACCTCACCGACACGCTCGCCGCCCGCGCGCACCCGCGGGCCGCCGAACTCCTGACCGCGCTCGCGGAGGAGGAACCGGCCGTGCTGTGCCGCGCCGTGGAGCGATGGGCGCACGACGAACGCGGGGACCGCCGGGCCCAGGCGGTGGAGTACGGACTGCTCACCTGTCCGCACGCGCGGTCCGGACCCGACCGCGCACTGCTGCGCCGCGCCGCCCTGGCCGTCCTCGCCCGGCCCGCCGACAGCGCCCTGCACGGCGGCGCGCTCGCCCTCCTGGTCTCGGACCCCTCCACCCGGGCCCGGTACCTGCCCCAGGCGCTGCGGCACTTCGCGACCGGTGACGCGCAGCTCCCGCCGAGCGCGCTGGCCCCCGCCCTCGCCACCCACCCCGAGGCGGTCCTGGCCGCCTTCGGCGAACGGCTGCGGAACGGCCCCGACACCGCGGAGAGCCTGCGCGCCCTCGTCGACGTCACCACGCCCGCCCTCGCCCGCCGTGTCGCGGCCGTCGTCCGCGAGGCGGTCGCGTGCCGGCCGGACACCGCCGGGGCGGTCGCGGCCTGCGTCGACGGGCGCCTGCGTCACGGACCGGCCGTCCGCTCGGTCCTGTCACCCCTGGTCGGCGCCCTCCTGGAGGACGGTCCCGCCCCCTTGCGGACGGCGCTCGGCGCCGTCCTGGCCGCTCCCGGCGACCCGGCCTGCGACGCGCTGCGCCGGGAGCTCCTCGACCTCCTCCTCGCCCACGAGAGGGACCCGGCCGTGCTGGAAACGGTCCTGCGCACCGCCGCGCCCGGTGCCGAGGAGGATCTCCGGCACCTCGTGCACCGGGTCGGTCTGCTGCTGGTCCGCACCCCGGAAGGCGCGGCCGTGTTCGACCGCGCGCTCGGGGAGCTGGCCCGGCACCTCCCCGGCTTCGCCGCGCGGGTGGCCGGATGGCTCACCGGCTCCCCGTACGACTGGGCCGCCCTCGTGGGCCCCAGCGCCCGCCGGACGATCGAGCACCACGCCGGGGCACCGGTCCCCGCCTGACGCCGCACGGGTCCGCACGTGCGCCGGGTCACAGCGCCCATGCCGATGCGGGCGCGCAACGCCGGGCATGGCACCCTTAGACCTGCGGACAACGCAGCAAGGCGACCTAGGCAACGGCATCTAGGCAATACGAACACGGTTCGACGAGGAGCGGTCACAGTGCAGCGCTGGCGTGGCTTGGAGGACATCCCCCAGGACTGGGGGCGCAGCGTCGTCACCATCGGCTCCTACGACGGAGTCCACCGCGGTCACCAGCTCATCATCGAGCACGCCGTGAACCGCGCCCGCGAGCTGGGCGTGCCCTCCGTCGTCGTCACCTTCGACCCGCACCCCAGCGAGGTCGTGCGCCCCGGCAGCCACCCGCCGCTGCTCGCCCCCCACCACCGCCGCGCCGAGCTGATGGCGGAGCTGGGGGTGGACGCGGTGCTCGTCCTGCCCTTCACCACCGAGTTCTCGCAGCTGTCCCCGGCCGACTTCGTCGTCAAGGTGCTGGTCGACAAGCTGCACGCCAAGGCGGTCGTCGAGGGCCCGAACTTCCGCTTCGGCCACCGGGCCGCGGGGAACGTCGACTTCCTCGTCGACCAGGGCAAGCTCTACGACTTCGAGGTCGAGGTCGTCGACCTGTACGTCACCGGGGACGCCGGCGGCGGCGAGCCGTTCTCCTCCACGCTGACGCGGCGGCTGGTCGCCGAGGGCGACGTCACGGGCGCCCGCGAGATCCTCGGCCGCCCGCACCGGGTGGAGGGGATCGTCGTCCGGGGCGCCCAGCGGGGCCGCGCCCTGGGCTTCCCCACGGCCAACGTCGAAACCCTCCCGCACACCGCGATCCCCGCCGACGGCGTCTACGCCGGCTACCTCCACGCCCAGGGCGAGGCGATGCCGGCTGCCGTCTCCGTCGGCACGAACCCGCAGTTCGACGGCACCGAGCGCACCGTCGAGGCGTACGCGATCGACCGCGTCGGCCTCGACCTGTACGGCCTGCACGTCGCCGTCGACTTCCTGGCCTACGTCCGCGGCCAGGCCAAGTTCGACTCCCTCGAGGCACTGCTCGAAACCATGGCCGAGGACGTCAAGAAGTGCCGCGAGATCATCGCGGCCGACGACCAGCAGCGCTGACGGGCGCGCCGGCCGAAGGGCCGTTCGGCCGAGGCAACCGGTCGGTTGACGCGCCGGCCGGTTGACGGGCCGGTCGGCCGATGCGCCGGTCGGCCGACGCCCGGCGGCACCCGCCGCTCTGGTGACCGGCCCGGTGGCTGCCCCTCGCGCTCTGATGACCGGCCCGGTGGCCACCTCTCCCGCTCTGGTCGTCGGTCCGGTGGCCACCCCCATGCTCTTCGGGGGCGGACGGGGGTGCCCGCCCCCGCCGTCAGTCCGGAAGCGCCGCCGTTGCCGTCTACGTCGTCCGGTCGCCCTCCATGGCCGGCGGCACTGTCGGCTCCGCCCGGGTCCGGGCCCAGTGGCAGGCGACCTGGGTCTCGGCGCCGCCGTGCAGGATCTCCAGGTCCTGGCCGCGGCACGCGTCGGCGACACCGGCGCGTTCGGCCTCGCCCCCCGCCAGGACCTGGCAGCGGGCGTGGAAGCGGCAGCCGGCGGGGATCCGGGACGGGTCCGGGGGTTCGCCGGTGAGGACGACCGGGGCGCCGGGCGCCTCCGGCAGGACGGACAGCAGGGCCTGGGTGTAGGGGTGCCGCGGCGCCGTCAGCACCTGCTCCACGTCGCCCGTCTCCACGATCCGGCCGAGGTACATCACCGCGACCCGGTCGGCGATGTTCCAGGCCAGCCCCAGGTCATGGGTCACCACCAGGGCCGACAGGCCGAGTTCGGTGCGCAGCCGCAGCAGCAGCGCGAGGATCTCGCCGCGCACCGACGCGTCGAGGGAGGCCACCGGTTCGTCGGCGACGAGCAGTTCGGGTTCCAGGACGAGCGCGCCCGCGATGACGACCCGCTGGCGCTGGCCGCCGGACAGTTCGTGCGGATAACGCAGGAAGAAGCGCTCCGGAGGGCGCAGCCCGGCGCGGGCCAGAGCCTCGGCCACCGCGGCCCGCTCGTCACCGGTGCGGCCGTGGATGCGCAGGCCCTCGGCCACGGCGTCGTACACCGTGTGCCGCGGGTTGAGCGAACCGCTGGGGTCCTGGAGCACCAACTGTGCCCGTCTGCGGTACGCCTTCAGGGCGCGGGCGGAGTGGTGGAGCGGCGCGCCGTCGAAGGTGACACGGCCCGAGGTCGGCGGCACCAGCCCGAGCAGCGAACGGGCCAGGGTCGTCTTGCCGCAGCCCGACTCCCCGACGAGCGCCACGATCTCACCGGGCCGGATGTCGAGGTCCACCCCGTCCACGGCCCGGGCGGTCGGCGCGCCGTGCCGGCCGGGGAAGGTGACGTGCAGACCCTCGACGCTCAGCAGCGGGCGAGTGGCGGCAGTGGTGGTCGTCATGCGGTGCTGCTCCTCACTTCCTGGTCCTGCGCGGACCGCGCGGACGCCGCGCCGCCGGGGGGCACGTCACCGCCGCCGTCCGTCACGTGCACACACGCGGCCCGTCGTCCCGCGCCCGCGTCCCGCAGCACCTGGTCCTGGGTCGCGCAGGCGTCGAGCGCCACCGGGCAGCGCGGATGGAAGGCGCACCCGGACGGCACCGCCGCCGGGTCGGGCGGGTCGCCGGGCAGTCCGCGGGGCGCGAACCGGGAGGCGGGGTCACCGATCCTGGGGAACGCCCCCGACAGGGCCTTGCCGTACGGATGCCGGGCGTCCTCGTGGACCTGCCGGGCCGGCCCCTCCTCGACCACGCGCCCGGCGTACATCACCGCGAGCCGGTCGCAGGTGTCGGCCAGCACGGCCAGGTCGTGACTGATCATGATGAGACCCACGTCCTGTTCGCTGACCAGCTCCTCGATCAGACGCAGGATCTGGGCCTGGATCATCACGTCGAGCGCGGTGGTGGGCTCGTCGGCGATGATCAGCCGCGGATCGCAGGCCAGCGCCATCGCGATCATCACGCGCTGCCGCTGCCCGCCGGAGAGTTCGTGCGGGTACGCGGACGCCCGCGCCGCGGGCAGACCCACCTGCTCCAGCAGCTCACCGGCGCGCTTGCGGGCGTCGGCCGGGCTCGCCCTGCGGTGCAGCAGGATCGGCTCGGCGATCTGGTCGCCGACGCGGTGCACGGGGTTAAGGGAGTGCATCGCGCCCTGGAAGACGATCGACGCCCCCGCCCAGCGCACCGCCCGCACCCGGCCCCACTTCATGGCCAGCACGTCCTCACCGTCCAGCAGGATCTGCCCGCCGGTGCGGGCCCCGGCGGGCAGCAGTCGCAGCAGCGACAGCGCCAGCGTCGACTTGCCGCAGCCGGACTCGCCCGCGATGCCGAGCTTCTCGCCCGCGCCGAGGGACAGGTCGACCCCGCGCACGGCGGCGGCACCACCGGGGTAGGTCACTTCCAGGTTCCGGACCTCCAGCAGACTCAACGGGACACCCCCAGACGCGGGTTGAGCACGGCTTCCACCGCACGCCCGCACAGCGTGAACGCCAGCGCCACGACGGCGATCGCGATGCCCGGCGGCACCAGGTACCACCAGTCGCCGGAGCTGACCGCCCCGGCCTCCCGCGCGTCCTGCAGCAGCCCGCCCCAGGACACCACCGTCGGATCGCCGAGCCCGAGGAAGGCGAGCGTCGCTTCCGCCAGGATCGCGGAGGAGATGATCAGGGTCGTCTGGGCGAGGACGAGGGGCATGACGTTGGGCAGCACGTGCCGGGACATGACGTGCCAGTGCCCGCCGCCGAGCGCCCTGGCGCGCTCGATGTACGGCCGTGACTCCACGGCCAGTGTCTGCGCCCGCACCAGGCGGGCCGTCGTGGGCCAGGTGGTCACGCCGATGGCCAGCACGATCGTGCCGAGGGAGCGGGACAGGACGGTCGCGAGCGCGATGGCGAGCACCAGCGTCGGCATCACCAGGAACCAGTCCGTGACCCGCATCATCACCGTGGCGTACCAGCCGCGGAAGTGCCCGGCGGTGATCCCGATGAGCGCCCCGATCGCCACGGACAGCACGGCGGCGAGCAGCCCGACCAGCAGCGAGACCCGCGAACCCCAGACCAGCAGCCCCAGCAGGTTGCGCCCGAACTGGTCGGTGCCGAGCGGGAAATGACCGCTCGGGCCCTGCAACGGCTGCCCCGGGGCACCGGTGACGCTGTCCACGTCCGACCCGACGGTCAGCGGCGCGGTGAGCGCGAGGAGCGCGAACAGCACCAGCGCGGCGAGACCGAACACTCCCGCGCGGTGCTTGCGGTACTCCTTCCAGAAGCGTGCGGCGGAGGCGCGGCGCCGGCGCCACGCGAGGGCCCGCGGCCCGGGCCCCGCGGACTTCCCGGTACCGGCGGGACCGCCGGTGCTCCCCGCGGGCCCGGCGCCCGCCGCGGTCCCGCCGGCTCCCTCGGTCCCGGTGGTCCCGTCGGCCCGGGTGTTCCCCTGAGACTCCTTGGTCCCGTCGGACCCCTGGGTCCCCTCGGGCCCGTTCGTCCCGCCGGGCTCGGCGGCTTCGGTGGTGTCGGCGGTCATCGGCCCACCCTCGGATCGAGCAGCGGATACAGCAGGTCGGCGAGGGTGTTCATCACGATCACCGCCGCGGCGAAGACGAAGAACAGCCCCTGCACCAGCGGAAGATCGGGCACGCTCAGCGCCTGGTAGAACAGTCCGCCGAGCCCCGGCCAGGAGAAGACCGTCTCGACGAGGATGACACCGGCCACGGTCCGGCCCAGGTTGACGAAGATCAGCGTGACGGTGGGCAGCAGCGCGTTGGGCACGGCGTGCCGGCGCCGTACGAGGTCGTCGCGCAGCCCCTTGGCCCGCGCGGTCGTCAGGTAGTCGCTGCCCATCTCGTCCAGCAGCGCCGACCGGGTGACCAGCAGCGTCTGCCCGTACTCGACGGCGACCAGGGTCACCACCGGCAGGATCAGGTGGTGGGCGACGTCGAGGACGTAGGCGAAGCCCTCCTTGCCGCCGGACTCCATGCCCCCGGTCGGGAACAGCCCCGGGACCGGGCCCACACCGACCGACAGGACGATGATGAGCAGCAGACCCAGCCAGAAGGACGGGATCGAGTACAGCGTCAGCGCCAGCCCGGTGTGCACACGGTCGCCGGGCCCGCCGTGCCGCCACGCCGAACGGGTGCCGAGGAAGACGCCCAGCGCGGTGTACAGCACGAAGGCCGTGCCGGTGAGCAGCAGGGTGTTCGGCAGCGCCTCGGTGATCTTGTCGACGACGGGCGCGCGGAACTGGTACGACGTGCCGAGGTCGCCGGTCAGGGCCTTGCCGCAGTAGTGCGTGAACTGCTCCCACAGCGGCAGGTCGAGCCCGAACTCCCGCCGGTAGACGGCGATCTGCTCGGCCGAGACCGGACGCCCGCCGGTCATGAACTTCACCGGGTCGCCCGGGATCAGCCGGAAGAGGAAGAAACTGGTGACGAGGACGGCGAGCAGGGAGACGGCGGCTCCGGCCAGCTTGCCCGCCACGTACCGCGGATAGCCGCCGGCGAGGAGTCCGCGGGAGGCCCCGGCCGGCCGCCCCCCGTCCGCCGCCGCGGACCGCGCCGGCCCCGGTCCCGCGGGGCCGGGGACGGGGCCCCCGGCCGGCGAGGATGTCGCTTCAGTGGTCATGAGCACCTGCACCTGTACGCGTGGACACGGTCGCCGTCCTATTCACGGTCTTCCGCCGTGGCGCGGCGGCGCACCGCGAAGAGCACCGCGAGGCCGCCGAGGACGACGACGCCCACCACGATCCCGATCACGACACCGGTCGAGGACGAACCGCCCGAGGAGTCATTGGAGTCGGCGGGGACGGCCGACCACCAGCTCCAGTAGCCGTCCTGCCCGTAGATGTTGCCCGCCGCGGACGGCATGGTGGTGATCGACTTGATCTGGTCCGTGCGGTAGGCCTCGACCGCGTTCGGATAGGCCATGACGTTCATGTACCCCAGGTCGTACAGCCGCGACTCCATCTGCTTGACGATGTCCGCCCGTTTGGCGGGGTCGTACTCGGCGAGCTGACGGGCGTACAGGTCGTCGTACGTCTTGTCGCAGATGAAGTTGTCGGTGGCGCCGGTGTCCTTCGGGGTCTGCGGGCGGGCCGCGCAGGTGTGGATGGAGAGCACGAAGTCCGGGTCGGGGTTGACGGACCAGCCGTCGAAGGCGAGGTCGTACTTGCCGGCCAGCCACGGGTCGGTCACGTTGTCCAGGCAGTCGAGGGTGGTCCCGATGCCGAGCTTGCCCCACCACTCCTGGAGGTACTTGCCGACCGCCTTGTCGTTCGGGTCGGTGGCGTGGCACAGGACGCGGTAGTTCAGGGGCTTGCCGTCCTTGCCCACCCGCTTGCCGTCGGCGTTCTTCTTGTAGCCGGCCTGGTCGAGGAGCTGGCCCGCCCTGGCCGGGTCGTACGCCAGTTCCTGAGCGGCCGTCGGCTTGTAGAAGTACGGGGTGAAGCGCGGCGGGATGTAGCCCTGGCCCTCGACCGCGTGCCCCTGGAAGACCTTGTCGACGATCGTCGCGCGGTCCACCGCCATGAACAGCGCGTGCCGCACCCGCTCGTCCAGCAGGGACGGGTCGCCGTCACCGATCTTCGTGCCGTTCTTCGCCCGGGCGCCGGGGTTGGTGGCCAGGGCGTAGAAACGGCGGCCGGGCGCGTCGTTGACGTGGATGTTCTTGTCGCCCCGCAGGGAGGCGGCCTGGGCGGGCGTCAGCGAGGGCGAACCGGCCACGAAGGACACCTCGCCCTTGCGCAGGGCGGCGACGGCGGCGTCCTGGTCCTTGTAGTACCTGAACACCAGTTCGTCGAACTTGGGGGCGCCCCGCCAGAAGTCCTTGTTGGCCTTCAGCCGCACGTAGCTGTCCGGCTTGTAGTCCGTGAGCACGAACGGCCCGTTCCCGACCACCGGGAAGCTCTTGTCGTTGTTGAACTTGGAGAAGTCCCCGACCTTCTCCCAGACGTGCTTGGGCACGATCGGCACGTCGAGCGCGGTCATCGTGGCCTGCGGCTTCTTCAGCCGGATCACCAGCTGCGTCGGGCTGGGCGCGGTGACCTTCGCGAAGTTGCCGACGAAACTGCCGTTGGCGGTGGCGGCGCCCTGGTCGGTCATCATCTTGTTGAACGTCCACGCCGCGTCCTCGGCGGTGGCCTGCTGCCCGTCCGACCACTTGGAGTCGGTGCGGATCGTGTACGTCCAGGTCAGCTTGTCGGGCGACGACTGCCATTTGGTGGCCAGACCCGGGATGACGTGGTTGTCCTTGGGGTCGTAGTTCGTCAGGTACTCGTACATCAGCCGGTGGATGCTCGTGCTGAGCAGCCGCACCGCCAGAAAGGGGCTGAGCGAGTCGACGCTCTGCGCGACGGCGACGGTGAGCACTTCGCGGCCCTCGTCGCCCTGGTCGTCCTTGGCCGCCCGTGCGGCCTGGGAGCCCTGCTCGGCGCGCGACTGCGCGGCCGAGGCGGACGGTGCGGCGAGCCCGGACGCGAGGAGGAGCGCCGCGGCGCCCGCGGCGGCGAGGAACCGTGTCCTGTGCGGGCGGGGGCCGTTGCGTCCGCTGCCGTGCTGATCGTGTGTGTTCATGGCTCGGTGACCTCGCGTCGTCGCACGCGCGGGACGCGGCGCGCCCCGCGCGAGGCGGGCTTGAACAGAAGTGAACAGGCTGGAACGAGCTGTAGAGGGGCTTGAACGAGCTTGACCGGGTGACGCCGACGGAATGAAGTGTGTGTCTATCAGCGGCAGTCTGCGCGCGTCAACGGTGTGTCAAACCCCATGTGGCCTGCGGAAACAACAATCGGGCCGCACCTTGGTCCCCATTGGTGGAGACCACTGACGCCTCCCTGGTGAGAGCGTGGCGGCCGATTCCCGACGGTTCTGCGCCGGTTCTGCCTGCGAACGCGCGAAGGCCCGCACCGTCGGGAGACGGCGCGGGCCTTCACACGTTCGCAGCCCGGAACCTACTGCTGCTGCGCGGGCGGGGGAGGCGGCGGGGTCTGCCCGCCCTGCGGGGTCTGCGGCGGCACGGCCGGCGGCTGACCCGGCTGGGGCTGAGGCTGCGGTGGGGGCGCGGACTGCTGGGGGTACGGCTGCCCGGACTGCGGCGGGGGCGGGAACTGCCCCGACCGGCCAGGAGGCACCGGCGGTCCCGGGACGCCGGGCTGGGCGCCGGGTGCGGGCGGCGCGGGGTGCTGCCCGGGCAGAGGCTGCCCGGCACCGGGCTGCGGGTACGGCTGCCCGGGCCCGGCCGGCTGACCGTAGGGCTGTCCCGGTCCGGCCTGCGGGGGCGGGAACGGCCCGGGCTGCGCCGGATACGGCTGCCCGGGCTGCCCGGCGTAGGGCTGACCCGGCACGGGCTGGCCGGGGTACGGCGGCTGTCCGGGATACGGCTGCTGTCCGGGCAGGTGCTGTCCCGGCTGGGGCTGCCCGGGGGGCTGGGGCTGTCCGGGGACCGGCTGCCCGGGGTAGGGCTGACCGCCCGGCACGGGCTGGTACGGCAGGGGTTGGCCGGGCATCGGCGGGGCCGCCACCGGGGGCGGGTTCCCGTCCGACGTCCACAGTCCGTGCGCCTGCTGGTGCCGGACGAAGTCCTCCGCGACCATCGCCGCGAGGTTGAAGTACGCCTCCCGCACCTTCGGCCGCATCATGTCGAGGTCGACCTCGGCGCCGGCCGCCAGATGCTCGTCGAACGGCACCACGACGACACCCCGGCAGCGCGTCTCGAAGTGGGAGACGATGTCCTCCACCTTGATCATCTTCCCGGTCTCGCGCACACCCGAGATCACGGTGAGGGAGCGCGCGACCAGATCGGCGTACCCGTGCGCGGAGAGCCAGTCCAGCGTCGTACTGGCGCTGCTGGCACCGTCGACGGACGGCGTGGAGATGATGATGAGCTGGTCGGCGAGGTCCAGCACGCCGCGCATGGCGCTGTAGAGCAGACCCGTGCCGGAGTCCGTCAGGATGACCGGGTACTGGTTGCCCAGCACCTCGATCGCGCGCCGGTAGTCCTCGTCGTTGAACGTCGTGGACACGGCCGGGTCGACGTCGTTGGCGATGATCTCCAGACCGGAGGGCGCCTGCGAGGTGAACCGCCGGATGTCCATGTACGAGTTGAGGTAGGGGATCGCCTGGACCAGGTCACGGATGGTGGCCCCGGTCTCCCGCCGCACCCGGCGGCCGAGCGTGCCCGCGTCCGGGTTGGCGTCGATGGCGAGGATCTTGTCCTGCCGCTCGGTGGCGAGCGTGGATCCCAGCGCGGTGGTGGTGGTCGTCTTGCCGACACCGCCCTTGAGGCTGATGACCGCGATCCGGTAGCAGGACAGCACCGGCGTACGGATCAGCTCCAGCTTCCGCTGCCGCTCGGCCTCCTCCTTCTTCGCGCCGATCCGGAACCGCCCCGCCCCCGCAGCGGGACGCCCGCTGCGCGCCTTCTGCCGCTTGTTGTTGAGCAGCCGGTCCGACGACAACTCGACGGCCGCCGTGTAACCGAGCGGCGCGACCCCGGGATTGGTCGGCTGCCGCTGATCGTGCTGAACGGGCTGCGGCCACGCGGCGCCGGTCCGGGGATCGACGGGGGGCTGCTGGGCAGCGGGCGCGGGCGCCGCCATCGGGGGCTGCGCGCCGTCCGGCTGCGCGGGCGGCGGCGGGAAGCCGTAACCACCGGCCTGGCCGGGAGGCAGGGGCGCGCTCGGCGCGGCCGGCTGGTTCGGCGGGAAGCCGTATCCCTCCCGTGCGCCGGACGGGGCGGACGCGCCGGTCTGCGGGAAGCCGTAACCGCCCTGCGCCTGCTGCGGTGGCTGCGGCACGGAGGGGCCGGGGGGAGGCGGCGGGAAGCCGTATCCCGCAGGGGCGGCGGGTGCCGGGCCCGGCTGCGCTCCCGCGGGCGCGTTCCAGGCGGCCGGCGCCGGCTGCGGGGCCTGCGCAGGGAACGGCGGCTGGGGGTGTGCGTGCCGGTCGGCCGGAGTGCCGGCCGGGGGCTGGGACGGGCCCGGCGCGGACGGACCGGCCGCCGGCTGCGCCTGGGGCTGTCCCGGCCACTGGGCGGCGGGGGCCGGGGCGGCGGGCTGGTACGACGGGGGAAGCGGCGGGACGGCCTGCTGCGGCGCGGGCGGCGGGCCCCACCCGGCCGGGGCGTCCTGGGGCACGGCGTCCCGCACGGGGGGCTGCACCGGCCCCGGGGCGGCACCGGTCGGCGGGGCGCTGTCGCCGGTGCCGGCGGCCTCGGGCGTGTCCGCCCCGGGGGGTACGGCACCGCTCACCTGCTCGTTCCCCGGGCCCTCCGCGTCCTCGCCGACCCTGTCACCGGCCGCGGACGCGGTGGCGTCGCCGGCGTCACCGGCTTCGCCGGACGAGCCGGGGTGCGCGGACGGCTCGGGGGCGCCGGGACCCTCCGGAGCAGGGGCGTCCGCAGGACCGGTGGTGCCCGTGGCGTCCGCCGTGTCCGTGGTGTCCGCCGTGTCCGTGCTCCGGGCGTCCGTGCCGTCATCCGCGGTGTTCGTGGCATCCCCGGGCGCGGTGTCGCCAACCCCCGAGTGCTCCGGCGACCGGGGGTCCGGCTCGGAGGCGGCCTGGGGGACCCCCGCGTCGTCGGGGCCCCCGGTGGACCGTGGGGCAGCGCCCGGGTCCCCGGTGTCGTCGGTGGCGGCCGTACCCGGGCCGCTGCCGTGCCCGGCTTCCGGATGTCCGGCGGTCTCCCCGAAACGGCCGGCCGATGCCGCACCGGCCGGGTGCTCCGTGACGTCCGCGGCCGCGGCGGGGGCCCCGCCCGCGGATGCCGCGGCCGCGTCCGGCCGCGCCGGTCCCTCGCTCACGGTGCCGCCCGTGCCGGAGGCAGCGGCGTCACCGGCGCTGCCCTCCTGCTCCGCACGCTCGCGCCGGGCGAACTCGCGTTTCAGAGCGGCGGAGGAGATCCGCACCGTCGCCCCGCTCACCAGGTCGCCGTTCGCGGGTTCCGCCGGCTGCGGCGCCGGGGGCGCGACGGGTGCCACGGGCGGCTCGGGTGCGGCGGGGACAGCGGCGGCGGGGGCCCAGGCGGGCTGGAAGCCGCTCTCCGGTGGCGGTGCGGGAAGGTCGACCGGCGGCCCGGCCGGCGGGGGAGGGGTGAAGGGAGCGGCCGGTGCCGGCGCGGGTGCCGTCTCGTCCGCCGCACCCGACGCGTTCTGCGTGTACCAGGCCGGCGGCGCGTAGTCGATGGTGAACTCGCCCGTCGCGTCGACGGCGGACGCAGCGTCGGGCTGGTCGTCGTCGGGCGTGGCCCAGCCCCCGCGGATCCCGTCCCGATCGCTGTTCACAGTTCCTCCTGGTGTGGTCGAGCACCCTCATGCCGTGCTGGGGCGACCGTTCGTGTCGTACGGGGTCGGTCGGAAGCGGTCCTCGGCGGAGTGGAACCGAGCCGGCCCGCTCGGCCATCCCCCCCCGGAGCGCCGACGGCCCGGCCACGGGCTCTGATGTGGCGCCCCGGTACCAGCCTAATCACCACAGCCGTACCGGTGGCAGCCCGTCCGGCGTCCGCCCGGGTACGCCCCGTCACACACGGGCACCCGCACACCCGTCAAGTCGGGCGAGAACCGGCCAAATCACCTGGTGGCGGCCCTGGTCACGGGTCGGTCGCGGCCCGCCCCGCGATCGGCGCACCCCGACGAGCGGGGGAGTGCGGGACATTCCGGCTGTTCCTGTCAAAGTGGGCCGTTTCCGGGGCAGTTCAGTCCATGCGGCGGGCGGTGCCCAGCAGACCGATCTCGGGGTCGGTGGGCTGCGTCATCACGTACTGCCGGTCGCGGTCGGCGCACCACAGCGTCACACCGTCGGGGAGCGTGGGCAGGCAGTCCACGTCGGCCCGCGGCAGCGCCATGGTCCGGCCCAGCTCGGCGGCCTCGTCCGGGGAGATCCGCTGGACGCCGACGAGCCGTGCCTGCCGGATCAGCCGGGGGGCCGCCGGGCTCAGGTACGGAAGCAGGGTCACCACCGACTGCCAGGGACCGGAGACGACCCGGCCGCGCGGCGGCCGCATACCGCAGTCCCGGACCAGCAGGACGGGCGTACCGGCCGACGCGCCCTGCGGGGGCACCCGGCCGACCTCGTGGACCGCCAGGCCGTTCTGCCCGCCGCCCATGGCGTGCACCATCTGCATCCATGCCTGGGCCCGGCCGGTCTCCACCGCGACGCGTGCCCCGGTGGCCGCCGCCCGCAGGGCCAGCACCTGCGCCGTCCACAGGCTCCCGATGAGGACGACGTCGTACGGCGTCGGGCTGCTGAGTCCCAGGACCGCGGGCCTGCCCTCGGCGTCCACCCCGATGACGACGCCGTCGTCCCCGATGGGCAGCGCCAGCGCGTCCAGTTGGTCCGTGGGCAGCGTGTGCCGTCCGTGCCGCGGACCGATCAGTCCGAGGCCGGTGCGCAGCCGCCCGCGCAGCCGTCCGGCCACCGGGGAGGCAGGCGTGGCCGGGGCGCCCGTCCGGGGGTCCGTCGTCGTCACCGGGTACCTCCGAGGGGGAGCGTGGCGAGCATGGCGGGCGCCTGCTCCCGGTCCAGGCGGGCCAGGCCGGCCCCGGCGTGCCGGGCGGCGTCCTCCACGCTCCGCCGGGCCGCGGCGAGTTCGTCGTCGCTGCGGCCGGTCACCCTCACGTGCGCGCACAGGTCCGTCTGCTGCCGGTCGCCGCCGGAGAGGGTGAGACTGAACGTCGTGGCGAACGCCGGCACGCTGGTGAGGGACGCCACGAGCTGCGGCAAGGAGGCGGCGCCCGGCCCCAGTTGAGGCCAGCGCCGCACCCAGTAGGTGGTGTGTCTGCGGTTGTCGCACCGCCAGCTGCGGCCGGTCTCCTCCGTGCGCCGCTCGCGTGTCTCGGTCCGTCCCGCCTCCGCCGTCACCAGCGGATTGGCGCACGCCGAGGTGGCCAGCGCCGCGATCAGCTCCTCCTCGTCGAGCACCGTGGTGCGCAACCCCGCACCCGTGAGCCGGCTGGCGAGGTGGTCCGCGACGCGCGCGAGGGACCTCTGCGCCCCCACCAGGGCACCGCCGCGGGCCGCCACCGCCTCCCGGCACAGTTCGGGATCCAGTTTCAGCGCGATCCAGGTGATGCGCGCCGCCGGTGCGCCGGTCTGGGCCTGCAGCGGCGCGTAGTTGGTCACCGCCACGGAGTGCTGGGGCAGGTGGAGGGCCGGCGCGGGCCGCGTGTGCAGCACGATCTGCGCCGACTCCAGCCGGATGCCGTCCACCTCCAGGGCGTCGCGGACCAGCGCGACCGGCAGCGTCTGCCGTCCCCGCTCCGACCGCACCGCGGTGACCTCGGCCTCCACCTGCACCACCGCGCTGAGGAAGGTGCCGTCCCCGACCATCCCGACCTGCCGCCGCTCCCGGCCGCCGTAGGAGCAGGTCCGCAGGCCGGGATCGCATTCGACCGCGGGAGCCAGCCCCGGCTCGGTGCCGTCCGGCACCAGCGTGCTCGCCGCCCGCCGACGACGCGCCCGCAGCGCACGCACGGTGGCGAGCCACTCGGGCAGCGAACGTCCCCGCCGGCGCACGAGGGCGGCCGGCGCGAGCAGCAGGGCCACGACGACCGCCGGCGCCAGAGTCAGGGGCCCGGCGGCCCAGCCCGCGAGCAGGAGGCCGGCCGCGACCTCCAGGAGGACGAGTCGTTGCAGCCGGAACGCCCGGGCCGGGCCCCGGCGTATGCGCGGTTGCACCGCGGCCGCCGCCGAGGGGGTCGCCGGCCGGCCCGCCGGCGCCGCCGGAACCGGTGCCGGCGCCCCCGCCCCGCCCGCCCCGCCACGGGAGCGCACCCGCGTCCCGGAAGCCATCACCGCATCCCCCCGTCATGCTCGCGGCGCGCGTGTTCCCGCCCCGCACAAGGCCCTTGAAGGCCCCGGTACCCTACCTGCTCCACAAGTCCCCGCGGACACCAGGCATAGTAGGGGCTCGGTCCGGCGACGAGGGGCGGGGACGGACCCGCCCTCCGGGTACGGCGCAGGGGAAAACGGGGAGAGACACGCACAGATGGCATCTCGGCGGGACCAGCTCAACGCCTACACCTTCGCGAAGCGCCGCATGCTCGCCTCGTTCGTCCGGTCGGCGCCGGGCGGCTCCGAGGAGGACGCGCCGAAGCCGCTGCGCGCGGTGGTGCCCAGTGTGATCACGGGCGTGGTCGTGATGGCGGTCTTCGGCGCCTGGGGGATGTTCAAGCCGGCCGCGCCGCAGGGCTGGGACACCCCCAACGCCAAGGTCATCGTCGCCGACCGGTCCACCACCCGTTACGTCGTGCTGAAGACCGGCGGCAAGGCGCAGCTGCACCCCGTCCTGAACATGGCCTCCGCCAAACTCCTCCTCGACCCGGGACAAGGCCAGGTCGTCACCGTTGCCGAGTCCGTCCTCGACAGCGGCGAGGTCCCGCACGGCGTCACCATCGGCATCCCCTACGCCCCCGACCGGCTGCCGTCCGCGCAGCAGGCCGGCGCGGCCAAGCGCTGGATGGTGTGCGAGCGGCCCAGCGCCGGCGGCCGGTCCATCCGGAAGGCCGCGCTCGTCCTGGACCGGCGCGACATGGGGCGCAGCGAGGGCAGCCAGCGACTGCGCGGGGGCGAGCTGCTCTACGTCATGGACCCGGACAAGAACCGCTACGTCGTGGACGCGGGCGGTACGGCCTATCCGCTGGGCGCGGACGACGAGCTGCTGCTGCGCACCGTGGTCGGGTCGGGCCGCGAGCCCGAACGGGTCTCCGGAGAATGGCTGGCCACCCTGCACCGCGGTGACCGGATCACGTTCCCGAGGGTCGACGGCGTTCCCGGTGCCCCGGCCCACGCCCCCGGCCAGCTCGACGCGTCGGTCAACAGGGTCGGCATGGTCCTCAAGGCGTTCGACGCCAACCAGGAGCGGTACTACGTCGTCCTGCCCGGGCGGGTCGCGCCCGTCTCCGACTTCGTCGCCCAGCTCCTCCTGTACAGCCGGGACCTGGCGCGGCTGGGGCAGGCCGGTCACGCACGGGAGATGAGCCCCGGCGCCCTGGTGCCCGGCGGCGCCTTCGGCGCGGAGCACACCTGGCCGTCCGCGGTGCCCGTCGCCGTCAACGAGGCGTCCGAGAGGGCGGGCAGCCGCAGCACCGTCTGCAACGTGCTGCGCGGTGTCTCCGCCGACGGCCGCACGACCCTCAGCACCTGGGCCGGGACGGACTTTCCCGCGCCGCTGCCCATCGGATCGGCCAGCGCCTACGTCACCCCCGGATCCGGCCAGCTCTACCGCCAGTTCCAGGGCGCCGCCACCAAGACCGGCCCGGTCTTCCTGGTCACGGACACAGGGCTGCGCTACGTACTGCAGTCCAACTCGGACAGCGCCACGAGCGACGCGGGCATCGGCATGACGGACAAGGAGAAGAAGGAGCTGGCCCAGGAAGCCCAGCAGGCGCAGACCCGCCTGGGCTACGCCGGAGTCAGTCCCGCGCCGGTCCCCGCCGCGTGGTCCGAGTTCCTGCCCACCGGCCCGCGTCTGTCGACGGCCGCCGCGCGCCAGCCGCAGGGCTCCTAGAGAGGAAGTCGAAGAGCATGCCTCACGCGTCCGCCTCCCCCTTCCTGCGGGCGGCGGCGGTGACATCCGCCGGTCTGGCCGTGGCCGTGACCGCCGCCGTTCCCGCTGCCGCCGGCGACTCCTTCTCCGACCAGTGCACGTTCCCCAGCAAACAGGTCTACGAGGGACGGCCATGGGCCCTGCAGCGGGTCAACCTGGACCAGTTGTGGAGCCGGTCGCGCGGCAAGGGCGTCCGCGTGGCGGTGATCGACACCGGCGTCGACGTGAAGAACCGGCAGCTCGCCCACGCGGTCGACGCGAAGAGCGGCAAGAACTTCCTGCCCGCCGAGGACGACAGGGGCAAGAAGGTGGAAGGCGCCGGGACGCCCGCCACGACGGACACGGTCGGCCACGGCACCAAGGTCGCCGGGATCATCGCCGCCCGGCCCATGAAGGGCAGCGGCTTCGCCGGCCTGGCCCCCGAGGCCACCGTCATCCCGCTGAAGCAGAACGACGCGGAGGGGCACGGCACGGCCCGGACGCTGGCCGACGCCGTCCGCTACGCCATCACCGCCAAGGCCGACGTCATCAACATCTCCCAGGACACCTCGAACGCGCTCGCACCGGCCCCCGCGCTGCGGGAGGCGATCGACGCCGCACTCGGCGCCGGGATCGTCGTGGTGGCCTCCGCGGGCAACGACGGCATGGGCGGCAACGTCAAGAAGACGTACCCGGCCTCCTACGACGGAGTGCTCGCGGTGGCGGCCTCCGACCGCAACAACGAACGCGCCGCCTTCTCCCAGTCCGGCGACTTCGTCGGCGTGGCCGCCCCCGGCGTCGACATGATCTCGACCGTGCCGCAGGGCGGCCAGTGCGTCGACAACGGCACCAGCTTCTCCGCGCCCTACGTGGCCGGCGTGGCGGCGCTGATCAAGGCCAGGCACCGGGACTGGAGCGCGCGCGAGGTGGTCGCGCAGATCGAGCAGACCGCGGAGCGGACCATCGCCGGCCACGACCGCCTCGTCGGCTGGGGCGTGGTGGACCCGGTCCGCGCGCTGACCGAGGACGACCGTCCGGTCGAGTCCCCCGACCCGCACGACGGCCTCACCAGGGCGCAGGCGCCCACCCCCGCCCGTGTCCAGCTCGGCGAGAGTGCCGACGAACGCAACACCCGCCTCGCCGTGTACGTGGCCGTCGGCACCGGGGTCCTGGTGGCCGCGCTCGGCGGCACCGCCGTGGCGGTGCGGGACGCGCGCCGCAGGGCGCGCCGCGTCGCGCGCGCCCGCTGAGCGACGGCCCGCTGCTCCGGTCCCGCGCGCACCGGCGCGGTTGAGTACGCGTACTCAGGAACAGGGGCGGCCGGGCGCATAGGGTCGACAGGCACCGCGGTCAAGGCAGTTGGGCCCGTGACCGCCGGTGACTAGAGTGAACGGTGCTGTGAGCCGGAACGTCGGCAGGGCGCCGTCGCCCCTCGGGGCGGGGGACACGGGGAAGGGGGACGTCCGGTGCTCCTGAACCGGTACGACGCGCTTCCCGGGCGCGCCGGAACGCGGACGACACACGTCCACGAATGACGAGAAGGAGCAGGAACATGGCGGACGGCCGGAAGCTCGACAGTGGCGAGGCCATCAGGCTCGAACAGTCCATCGTCCACCGGTACGAGTCGATCCAGGGGCAGCTGCGCCGCCTCCAGGGGACGATCGACATGATCGAGAACAACTGGACGGGACAGGGCGCGGGGGCCTTCAACGCCAAGCAGACGGAGATCAACGACCACGTGGTCGCGCTCGGGCAGATGCTCGAGAAGGTCCTTGACGGTGTCAACATCAACCGCAAGGACAAGGAGAAGCTCGAGGACGAACTGCACGGCCGGATCCGGCAGATCGACGTCCAGGACCTGGGCGGCCAGACCTCGGCCCTCAGCAGCTACTGAGCCGTGCCTTCCCGCTCCGTGGCGAGCGGACCGATCCGACCGAAGAGACGGGACAACCATGACGAACGTCCACAACCGGGACCTCGCCGTCAAGTACGGCGTCCTCGACGCGCTGACCACCGAACTCGGCGGCATCGCCAAGAAGTTCGAGGAGGACATCAAGGCGCTCCAGGCCGATGTCCAGAAGATCGCCGAGGGCTGGGGCGGTGAGGCCTACGAGGCCTTCACCAAGCAGCACAAGAAGTGGGACATGCACGCCAACGGCATCCACCAGGCGCTGCTGACCATCGGTCACCGCATCCACGAGGCCGGCGGTGACTACCGCGCCGGCGACCTCAAGGGAGCAAGCTACTTCGAGTGAGCGGGGCCGGACGGCCGTACGCAGGCGGGGTGGGCGCGCACGGGAGGCGCCCACCCCGCTGTGCTGTCTCAGTACCGCTCGGGCACCAGCCCCGTCTGCACCAGCGGCCTGCCCCGCCGCCGGGACACGAAGATCCCCCGGCCCACCGGCATCGGCCGCGGCCTGACCCCGCCGAGCAGATCGCCCTCACCGGGATCACCGGCGAGCACCACGCCCTGGGCCCCCAGCTCGGTCATCCGCTGCATGAAGGACTCGTACGAGGCGCGCCCCGCCCCCGCCGTCGAGCGCGCGATGATGAACCGCACGCCCACGTCCCGGGCGAACGGAAGCAGCTCGGTCAGGCCTCCCAGCGGGTTGCCGCTCGACGTGGAGACCAGGTCGTAGTCGTCCACGACGACGTACACCGTCGGCCCGCGCCACCAGCTCCGCTCACGCAGCTGCCGGGCCGTCACCTCGGCCGTGGGCGTGCGCCGCCGCATCAGATCGGCCAGCGCGGCCATGTGGTGCTCCATGCTGTTGGACATCGGGATGTACTCCGCCAGGTGGGAGGCGGGGGTGACGTCCAGCAGGGTGCGCCGGTTGTCGACGACGAAGAACTTGCACTCGTCACCGGAGTAGCGCTCCGTCAGCTGCTTGATCAGCAGCCGCAGCAGGTTGGACTTGCCGGACTCGCTCTCGCCGAACACGAGGAAGAACGGGTCCTGTTCGAAGTCGACGAACACCGGTTCCAGGTTGTCCTCGTCGAGGGCGAAGGCGACTCCGCGCCGCGGGAAGCGGTCGCCCGCGGGCAGCCGATCCGCCGGCAGCTCACGCGGCAGCAGGCGCACGCCGGGCGCACCCGGCTCCTGCCAGTGCCGGGACACCTCCGCCGCCAGCGCCTGGGTGGCCGCGGCGAGGTCCGTGTCGGAGGTCAGGCCGTCGATGCGCGGCACGGCCGCCATGAAGTGCAGCTTCTGCGGGGACACACCGCGTCCCGGCACGCCCGTGGGGACGTTGGCCGCCACCTTCCGGTCGATCTCGGAGTCCATCGTGTCACCGAGGCGCAGTTCCAGGCGGTTCATCAGGTGGTCCTTGATGTTCGCCCGGACCTCCATCGAGCGCGACGCGGTGAGGATCACGTGGATGCCGTAGCCCAGGCCGCGTGCCGCGATGTCCAGGACGATCGCCTCCAGCGCCTCGTAGTCGGTGCGGAAGCTGCCCCAGCCGTCGATGACCAGGAAGACGTCGCCCCACGGCTGGTCGGTGACGGAGATCTCGCCCCGTGCCCGGCGGGCACGGAAGTCCGCGACCGACGCGATGCCCGACGAGCGGAAGTACTCCTCGCGGCGCGTCATCACGCCGTACACCTCGGCGACCGTCCGCCGCACCTTCTCCGGGTCGAGCCGGGAGGCGACCCCGCCCACGTGCGGCAGTCCGGCCACCGCCGCCATGCCGCCGCCGCCGAAGTCCAGCCCGTAGAACTGGACCTCGTGGGGCGTGTGGGTCAGGGCGAACGCGGAGATCAGCGAGCGCAGCAGCGTCGACTTGCCCGACTGCGGGCCGCCGACGATCTGCATGTGGCCCGCCGCACCGGAGAAGTCCGCCCACAGCGGGTCACGGCGCTGCTCGTACGGCTTGTCTACCAGGCCCAGGGGCACCACGAGCCGTCCCGCGCCCTCGTACCCCGGCTGGGTCAGGCCGCGGCCCGGCACCGCGGTGAGGCCGGGCAGCAGCCCGTCCAGCGCCGGAGGACTGTCCAGCGGCGGCAGCCACACCTGGTGGGCCGCCGGCCCCTGGGCCTCCAGCCGGCGCACGATCACGTCGAGCACCGTGTCCGCGAGCGCCTCGTCCACCTCCGGTCCCGTCGCCGCCCGCGGCCGCGGCACCGGCGCGTACAGCACGGGCACCTCCGCGGCGGTGAAGAGCACCGGCCGCCGGTCCACGGGCAGCGGCCCGCCCGCCACGGACGGCTGCTGCGCGCCCGAGCGGTACACGCCGGACACGTAGGCCGCCTTGAACCGCACCATCTCGTCGGTCCCGAACTTCAGGAAACCCGAGCCGGGGACGTTGGGCAGCTCGTACGCGTCCGGCACACCCAGCGCGGCGCGCGACTCCGCCGCGGAGAAGGTCCGCAGGCCGATCCGGTAGGACAGGTAGGTCTCGAGGCCGCGCAGCCGGCCCTCCTCCAGCCGCTGCGAGGCGAGCAGGAGATGGACCCCGAGCGAGCGGCCGATGCGTCCGATCTGCACGAACATCTCGATGAAGTCGGGCTTCGCGGTGAGCAGTTCGCTGAACTCGTCGATCACCAGGACCAGTGAGGGGATCGGCTGGAGCGGGGCGCCCGCGGCGCGGGCCTTCTCGTAGTCGTGGATGTTGGCGTAGTTTCCCGCGTCGCGCAGCATCTCCTGGCGGCGGTTGAGTTCGCCGCGGATGGAGTCGCCCATGCGGTCCACCAGCGTCAGGTCGTCCGCGAGGTTGGTGATCACGGCGGCCACGTGCGGCATCTGGGCCATGCCCGCGAAGGTCGCGCCGCCCTTGAAGTCCGCGAGGACGAAGTTCAGCGTCTCCGAGGAGTGGGTGACGGCCAGGCCCAGCACCAGGGTGCGCAGCAGCTCCGACTTGCCCGAACCGGTGGCGCCCACGCACAGGCCGTGCGGGCCCATGCCCTCCTGCGCGGCCTCCTTGAGGTCCAGCATCACCGGGCGGCCGTCCTCGCCGACACCGATCGGTACCCGCAGCCGTTCGGCCAGCGCCCGGGGCCGCCAGGTCCGCCGGGTGTCGACCGAGGCCGCGTCGCCCAGACCCAGCAGGTCCGTGAACTCCAGATTGGCCAGCAGCGGTTCGTCGTCGTCCCGCCCGGCCGCCATCCGCAGCGGCGCCAGCTGCCGGGCCAGGGCCTCCGCCGACTCGTAGGAGAGCGCGTCGGCCGTCCCCTCGTACACGGAGCCGTCCGGCGACTCCAGGCGCAGCGATCCGCCGCCGACGACGACGCGGAGATCGCCCGGCGCACGGGCCGGCTCGCCCGGTGCCACCTCGACGACCGTGACCCCCTGCAGGCCCTCGGGGCCCGCGAGTACGCAGTCCGCGGGCAGCGACAGGCCGTCCACGAAGACGACGATGTGCGGTTCGTCGGGCAGCGGTGCCGCGTTCGGATGGAAGCGGGGGCGTCCGGTGAGCCGGGCGGACAGCAGCTCCTCCAGCTCGCGGCCGTCCCCGCTGATCAGCCGGCGGCTGCCCGCGCCGTCGACGGCGCCGGCCGCCTGGGCGTGCGGGAGCCACTTGGCCCACTCCCAGTGGGCCGGCGCGTCCCCGCCCGCCGCCACGGCGAGGACGAGGTCCTGCGGGGAGTGCAGCGCGGCGAGCGAGGCGGCCAGCGCCCGCGCCGAGGAGCGCACCGCCTGCGGCTCGCCGCTGAGGGTGACGTGGTGGAAGGCCCGCAGGGAGATCGCCATCGGCAGGTCGTCCAGCGTGCCGTGGACGGCGAGGAAGCGCCGCAGCGCGCCCGCGGTCAACGGCTCCAGCTGCTCCACCGGGGCGGTCTCCGGGGCGACCAGGGCGGTGGCGAGCGCCTGCGGGCCCAGACCGACGCGGATCTGCGCGAAGTCCTCGTCGCCCGGCCGCCGTTCCCACACCCGGCTGCCCTCGGCGACCAGCGCCCACAACTGGTCGGGGGAGGGGTGGAGGTAGTACTGCGCGTCGCGCTGGGCGCGCGCGGTGTCCAGGGCGGCGCGCCGGGTCTGCGCGAGGTAGCTCAGGTAGTCGCGGCGCAGGTCCGCCAGCTGGCCCTGGGAGCCGCGCCGGAAACGCACCACCATCGCGACGGACATCGCCACCGTCGAGGCGATCATCACCATGCCCATGATCTTCATGAACGGCTGGCCGTTGGTGAAGAAGAAGACCACCGAGCCGCCCATGCCCAGCGTGGGCAGCAACTGCATCAGGACGCTCTCCTGGTGCCCGCGCGGCAGTTCGGGCGGAGGCTGCAGGAAGACTTCCTCCGTGGGCACTTCGGACGGCAGCGCCCTCGGCGGGCGCTTGACGACGATGTGGCTCACTGCTCACCAATTCCCATGCCGGGCCCGAGGGTCCCGTCCGCCACCCCGTGTCAGGCGGACGCCGTCATCCCGGGCAGGGAGACGCGGGCCGCCGCGTGATCCTACTGACTTCGCCGGGCACCAAGGGGCGGTAGGGTGCCGGGGGTTCGCGTGAGCACACGCGTGACCGGCCGGAAAACGGGGGCATTCCATGGCATGTGGAGCGGTATGCCGTCCCGTCGGCGGCCCCCGCGGAGCCCTTGCGCCGTACCCCGTGCCTCGCCGGAGCCGCGGAGCGGACAGCGCGCCGCGGGACCTTCACACCACTGACGCAGATTCATCACCGAGGGGGAGCAGCAGGTGAGCATGACGGCCTCCGCGACGGCCGGCGGGGCGGGCGGCCCCGGCACGGGTGTGCCCGCCGGGACCGGGACCGGGCTCGGCTTCTGCCGGGTCACCATCGTCGCGCCCGACAGCCGGATCGACGTGGCCCTGCCCGACGACATCCCGGTCGCCGACATCCACCCGGAGATTCTCCGGCTCTCCCGGCAGAGCCCCGCCGAGGGCGCGCCCGTCGGCTACCACCTCGTGCGCAGGGACGGCACGGTCCTCGACAGCTCCCGTTCGTTCGCGGCCCAGCGCATTCTCGACGGCGAACTGCTCACCCTGCGGCCCTTCTCCGACTCCCTGCCCCCCGCCGTCTTCGACGACGTGTCCGACGCCGTCGCCGCCGCGGTGACCCGCGACCACACCCTGTGGAGCGGTGACCTGACGCGGGCCGCCGGGCTCGTCGGCGCCGGCGTGCTGCCCGCCCTGCTCGCCTTCGTCGCCTGGACCGCCGACCCGCGCCACGACATGCACAGCCTCCCGGGCGTCCTCGCGGCGGTGGCGGGAGTGCTCCTGCTCGTGCTCGCCTGCGTACGCGCCCGGGTGTACGACGACCGCGCCTCGGCCGTCGCCCTGGGGCTGGGCGCCCTGCCCAACGCCGGCGTCGCGGGGTCGGGGCTGCTGCCGCTCGCAGACGGCCAGGGCATCGGGAAGCTGCAGTTCCTCCTGGCCTGCGTGGCCGTCCTGCTGGCCTCGGTGGTCCTCACCCTGTGCGCGCCGAGCGGGGACGGGCCCTTCGTCGCGTTCGTCCTCGCGGGCGCCATCAGCTCGCTCGCGGTGTTCGCGGCGATCCTCGCGCACTGGACGCCGTCGCAGACCGCGGCGCTGTGCGCGCCGGCCGCAGTCGGGGCCCTGGCCTTCCTGCCGGGCATGTCGATGCGCTTCGCCCGGCTGCCGATCGGCTTCGACCCGCCGGACACCGCCCCGCGCCCCGCCTACGGCACGGATGCCACCGACCCCGAACCGGTCGACGCCGAGCGGATCGCCGCCCAGGCCCGCCGCGGCCACGAACTCCTCGTCGGCCTGGTCGGCGGCTGCGCGGTCACCGCCGTCGGAGCGTCGGCGGTGCTCGGCTTCTCGCACGACGTATGGGCCCAACTGCTCGCCCTGGCCACCGGGCTCGCCCTGCTGACGCGGGCCCAGCTCTTCCGCTACACCGCCCAGGTCGCCCCGGTGCTGGCCGCGGGGCTCGGCGCACTCGTCCTGCTCGGGCTGGGACTCGCGCTCGACCCGCCGCACGCGGTCGTCACCGCGGCCCTGCGCGGCGACCGCGGCGACCTCGACATCAGGACCGTCTGGCTCGTCGCGGCGATCGCGGCGGCGGCCGCCGTCGTCACCGCGATCGGCCTCATCGTGCCGCGCAGCGGACTCAGCCCGTTCTGGGGCCGCTTCATGGAGATCGCCGAGGGCTTCGTCCTGCTGACACTGGTACCCCTGGCCCTCGCCGTCTTCGACGTGTACGCGACCGTCCGGTCGATGACCAGCTGACCCGGCCGTCCGGTGGGTGCGGCACGCGCGTGCCGCACCCGCTGCTCCATGCCCGGACGCCCCGCGCCGCCCCCCCGGGGTGGCCGGCGGCCCGGGCACAGGCCCCCGTACGAAGGGATCTCCTCGCGTGAGCTTCGGCCCACCACCGTCCGCCTACACCCAGTCCGCCCTGGCCGCGGACCAGAACCGCAGACGCCGCCGCATCCGGACGCTGGGAGCCGTGGCCGTCGTCGTGGCCGCCGCCGTCGGCGTCGGCGGCTGGATCCTGTCGTCCATGGGCGGCGACGGGGCATCCGCCGACCCGAAGCCGTCGGCCACCGCACAGAGCCCGGACGACATCCGGGAGCTGACGGAGAAGACCCCCGCTTCCCCCGAAGGCCGGCTGCTGGTCGAGTACAGGGAGGGCGACCTCGCCAAGACGGTCAAGGGCGACCCCCGGTACGCGCCGGGCACCTGGGCCACGGACAAGGTGCTCGCCAAGGGCATGGCCGACCGGATCGAGGGTCTCACCACCGCGGCCACCGGCCCGGAGAAGGCCTACACCCTGCGTCTCGACGGCCATCTCTGCGCCACCAGCAAGCACATCACCGCGGACGGCCGTACGGCGGTCGTCGTCCAGCCCAAGAGGGCCGGCGCCATGGCGGAACGCGGCGTGTGCGACGAGGTGGTCTTCTTCGACGTCGACACCGGCAAGAAACTGTGGCAGGCGAAGATGCCCTCGGCCACCTCCGCCTTCGTGACCAACACGAACCTGACCATGACCAAGGGCGTCGTCGCCGTCGCCTGGGGCGGCGGTTCGGTGGCCTACGACATGAAGACCGGCAAGCAGCTCTGGAACAGCACGACGGTCTCCGCCTGCGAGGACAACGGCTTCGCGGGCGGCCGGGCCCTGCTGGTCCTGGAAGAGTGCGGCGCCCAGTCGCCCAACCCCACCTACCGGGTCGAGAAGCTGGACCCGCGTACCGGAAAGCCCCTGTGGACGTACAAGGTGGCGAACGGGGTCGAGGACGTCTACCTGCCCTCCGCCGACCCGCCGGTGCTCGCCGTCGCCGCCGGCGACAGCTCGGTGACCGACCTGATCACGCTCGACGGCGCCGGCAAGCGCCTGGCCACCATCTCCCTCACCGGCTACGACCCCAAGTGCGGCGAACGTGACTTCGGCGCCGGGTTCTTCGGGACGGTGGAGTACTGCGACGGCGTGGCCGTCGGACGCGACCAGGTGTACGTGGTCAGCAAGGAGACCACCGAGCTGCGCCAGGCGGCCAACTGGATCGTGGCCTTCGACGTCACGACCGGGAAGGCGGGCCGCAAGCTGGACGCCCGGCCCTCGCAGCCGCTCACCCCGGTGCAGGCCGACGGGGACGGCCTGCTGGTGTTCCGGCGCAGCTACTCCGAGATCGAGCCGTCCTCGGTCGCCAGGTGGGACCCGCGCACCGGCAAGGAGACACCGTTCCTCCTCTTCGGGTTCCCGGCGGACGACGAGGGAGACTTCGCCGACATCGAGCACTCGGACATTCTGGTCGCGCAGGGCCGGGTCTACTTCGCCAAGCGTGAGCTGACCGCCGACGACAAGCACCCCACCTACCCGGTGGACGCCGTCCTCGGCATCGGCAGCGCGGCCGCGCAGCACTGACCGGCCCCACCGGACAGGGGGAGGGGCGGCACGCGACCCCGCGCCGCCCCTCCCCGTTCGTCAGCCGGACCGCTGCTCCGCCGCCGCCCCGAGCCCCCCGTTGTGCTCGGCGGGCTCCAGATCGAACTCGCCGTCGCGAGCCCCGAGCACGAACGCCCGCCACTCCGCCTCGGTGTACCGCAGCACCGTGTCGTGGTCGAGGGACGACCGCATGGCCACGGCACCGTCGGGCAGGTAGGCGATCTCGACGCGCTCCTCGTGCTGCTCCGTGCCCGGCGCGCAGTGCCACTCCACACCGGAGATGTCGAGCGCGTACAGTTCGTCGCGCTCGCGCTCCTTGCGTGCCTTGATCTCCGCTTCCGTCTCCGCCATCTCGCAGCGACCCCTTCCCGACGTACGTACACGGTGCCAGCGCTCACCCTAGTGGCCGGGGCACGCGGCGCGGGGCGTTCGGGAAACCGGGTGAAGGGCGGCGGCCGCCGCCTGGTAATCTGGTCGACGGCCGTTTGTGTACGCACCCCCGGCGCCGTCGCAGGCAACCCTGCGGGCCCTGGAGATCGCGCCCAGCGGACCCCGCCTCCCGAGTCACGGAAGCTCCCCAGAGACACAGAGCTGGGGCACTCGGTGGCCACTTGCAGACCATGAGGAGTACGCGTGTCGCTCGACGCCGCTACGAAGAAGCAGATCATCGGCGAGTTCGGTACCAAGGAGGGTGACACCGGCTCCCCCGAGGTCCAGGTCGCCCTGCTGTCCCGTCGGATCTCCGACCTGACCGAGCACCTCAAGACCCACAAGCACGACCACCACTCCCGTCGTGGCCTGCTGATCCTGGTCGGTCAGCGCCGTCGCCTGCTGCAGTACCTGGCGAAGAAGGACATCCAGCGCTTCCGTGCGCTGGTCGACCGCCTCGGCATCCGCCGCGGTGCGGCGGGCGCCAAGTAGGACGCCGTGAAGGGAGCGGTTCCCGGTCAGGATCGGGGGCCGCTCCCTTTGCCGTACGTGCGGCGTGACGCGCCGCGGGTACGGAGAACTCCGCCGGACGGGCGGAAACGTGCGGAGTGTCACTCACGCTTTGTAGTGTGGTAGCACGACGCACGACGTACGGCACGGAACGCGGTACGGAACAGTACGCATACGCGTGCGAAAGCGCGGTACGAATCCGTACGCGCCCAGCACGCACACAGAACGAGGAGGAGCGCACCTCGCCGCCGCCGGTCCTCGGTAGTGGCCCCCGGGCGATGTGAGCCCCGGGTGCTTCGATCGAAGACCGGCCCGCACCAGACGGAGCGCTTCTCCGCCACCGTCCCCCCGCCACACGGGCGAGGCGGGACGAAAGACGACAAGTAACGGAGAAAACGCTGGTGGAGAACGAGACCCACTACGCCGAAGCCGTCATCGACAACGGTTCCTTCGGCACCCGCACCATCCGCTTCGAGGCGGGCCGCCTGGCCAAGCAGGCCGCCGGTTCCGCCGTGGCCTACCTGGACGACGACACCATGGTGCTGTCGGCGACCACCGCCTCGAAGAACCCCAAGGACCAGCTCGACTTCTTCCCCCTCACGGTGGACGTCGAGGAGCGGATGTACGCCGCCGGCAAGATCCCCGGCAGCTTCTTCCGCCGCGAGGGCCGGCCCAGCGAGGACGCGATCCTCACCTGCCGCCTGATCGACCGCCCGCTGCGCCCGTCCTTCAAGAAGGGCCTGCGCAACGAGATCCAGGTCGTCTGCACGGTCATGGCGCTCAACCCCGACCACCTGTACGACGTGGTCGCGATCAACGCCGCCTCCGCCTCGACGCAGCTGGCCGGCCTGCCCTTCTCCGGCCCGATCGGCGGCGTCCGCGTCGCGCTGATCAACGGCCAGTGGGTCGCGTTCCCGACCCACAGCGAGCTGGAGGACGCCGTCTTCGACATGGTCGTCGCCGGCCGTGTCCTGGAGGACGGCGACGTCGCGATCATGATGGTCGAGGCCGAGGCCACCGAGAAGACCATCCAGCTGGTCAAGGGCGGCGCCGAGGCCCCCACCGAGGAGGTCGTCGCCGCCGGTCTGGAGGCCGCCAAGCCCTTCATCAAGGTGCTGTGCAAGGCCCAGTCGGACCTCGCCGCCAAGGCCGCGAAGCCCACCGGCGAGTTCCCGATCTTCCTCGACTACCAGGACGACGTCCTGGAGGCGCTCACCGGCGCCGTCCGCCCCGAGCTGGCCCAGGCGCTCACCATCGCCGGCAAGCAGGAGCGCGAGGCCGAGCTGGACCGCGTCAAGGGCCTGGCCGCCGAGAAGCTGCTGCCCGAGTTCGAGGGCCGCGAGAAGGAGATCTCCGCCGCGTACCGCGCGCTGACCAAGCAGCTGGTCCGCGAGCGCGTCATCAAGGAGAAGAAGCGCATCGACGGCCGCGGCGTCACGGACATCCGTACGCTCGCCGCCGAGGTCGAGGCCATCCCGCGGGTGCACGGCTCCGCGCTGTTCGAGCGTGGCGAGACCCAGATCCTGGGCGTCACCACCCTCAACATGCTCCGCATGGAGCAGCAGCTGGACACCCTCTCCCCGGTGACCCGCAAGCGCTACATGCACAACTACAACTTCCCGCCGTACTCCACCGGTGAGACCGGCCGCGTCGGCTCCCCCAAGCGCCGCGAGATCGGCCACGGCGCCCTCGCCGAGCGCGCGCTCGTGCCGGTGCTGCCCACCCGCGAGGAGTTCCCCTACGCGATCCGTCAGGTGTCCGAGGCCCTCGGCTCCAACGGCTCGACGTCCATGGGCTCGGTCTGCGCCTCCACCATGTCGCTGCTGAACGCCGGTGTGCCGCTGAAGGCCCCCGTCGCCGGTATCGCCATGGGCCTGATCTCCCAGGAGATCGAGGGCGAGACGCACTACGTCACCCTCACCGACATCCTCGGTGCGGAGGACGCCTTCGGCGACATGGACTTCAAGGTCGCCGGCACCAAGGAGTTCGTCACCGCCCTCCAGCTCGACACCAAGCTGGACGGCATCCCCGCCTCCGTCCTGGCCGCCGCCCTCAAGCAGGCCCGTGACGCCCGCCTCCACATCCTCGACGTGATGATGGAAGCGATCGACACGCCGGACGAGATGTCCCCGAACGCCCCGCGGATCATCACCGTCAAGATCCCCGTGGACAAGATCGGTGAGGTCATCGGCCCCAAGGGCAAGATGATCAACCAGATCCAGGAGGACACCGGCGCCGAGATCACCATCGAGGACGACGGCACCATCTACATCGGTGCCGCCGACGGCCCGTCCGCCGAGGCCGCCCGCACCACGATCAACGGCATCGCCAACCCGACGATGCCCGAGGTCGGCGAGCGCTACCTGGGTACGGTCGTGAAGACGACGACCTTCGGCGCCTTCGTCTCCCTGCTGCCGGGCAAGGACGGTCTGCTGCACATCTCGCAGATCCGCAAGCTGGCCGGCGGCAAGCGCGTGGAGAACGTCGAGGACGTGCTCGGCGTGGGCCAGAAGGTCCAGGTCGAGATCGCCGAGATCGACTCCCGCGGCAAGCTCTCCCTCGTCCCCGTGATCGAGGGCGAAGAGGACGCGGAAGAGCAGAAGGACGACGCCGCCAAGTGACGTCCCGTGGCTTGAAGGCGACGGCCCGCACCTCCTCGGAGGCGCGGGCCGTCGCCCGTACCCAAACCCTGATCAAGGGCACGAACGGCATCGGCACCGTGCGTCGTACCACCCTTCCCGGCGGCCTGCGCATCGTCACCGAGACCCTTCCCTCCGTGCGCTCGGCCACCTTCGGCATCTGGGCGCACGTCGGCTCCCGCGACGAGACCCGCTCGCTGGGCGGTGCCACGCACTACCTGGAACACCTGCTCTTCAAGGGCACCGAACGGCGCTCGGCCCTGGACATCTCCGCCGCCCTGGACGCCGTCGGCGGCGAGATGAACGCGTTCACGGCCAAGGAGTACACGTGCTACTACGCACGCGTGCTCGACACCGACCTGCCGCTCGCCATCGACGTGGTCTGCGACATGCTCACCGGCTCGCTGATCCGCGAGGAGGACGTCGACGTCGAGCGCGGCGCGATCCTCGAAGAGATCGCCATGACCGAGGACGACCCCGGCGACTGCGTGCACGACCTGTTCGCGCACACCATGTTCGGTGACAACCCCCTCGGCCGCCCGGTCCTCGGCACGGTCGACACGGTCAACGCCCTCACCGCCGACCGCATCCGCCGCTTCTACAAGAAGCACTACGACCCGACCCACCTCGTCGTCGCCTGCGCCGGCAACATCGACCACGCCAAGGTCGTGCGCCAGGTCCGCGCCGCCTTCGAGAAGGCCGGCGCCCTCGGGAGCAGCGGGGCCGTCCCCGTCGCCCCGCGCGACGGCCGGCGCGCCCTGCGCACCGCGGGCCGTGTCGAACTGCAGAACAGGAAGACGGAACAGGCCCACGTCGTCCTCGGCATGCCCGGTCTCGCCCGCACCGACGACCGCCGCTGGGCCCTCGGCGTCCTGAACACCGCCCTCGGCGGCGGCATGTCGTCGCGGCTGTTCCAGGAGGTACGGGAGAAGCGCGGCCTGGCCTACAGCGTGTACTCCTACACCTCGGGCTTCGCCGACTGCGGCCTGTTCGGCGTCTACGCCGGGTGCCGGCCCAGCCAGGTGCACGACGTGCTGCGCATCTGCCGCGAGGAACTCGACCACGTCGCCGAGCACGGCCTGTCCGACGACGAGATCGGCCGCGCCATCGGCCAGCTCCAGGGCTCGACCGTCCTCGGGCTGGAGGACACCGGCGCGCTGATGAACCGTATCGGCAAGAGCGAGCTGTGCTGGGGCGAGCAGATCTCCGTCAACGACATGCTGGCCCGGATGGCCGCGGTGACCCCGGACGAGGTCCGCGAGGTCGCCCGGGACATCCTGGGACAGCGCCCGTCGCTGTCGGTCATCGGCCCGCTCAAGGACAAGCAGGCCGCCCGTCTGCACGACGCGGTCGCGTGAACCCCCGGGGCGCCCCGGCCGTGACAGCCTCGGCCGGCGGCGCCCCCGGCCGGTGACACTTCGGCCGGCAACCCCCTCGGTCTTAAGGAAGCAAGAGATGAGCAAGCTGCGCGTGGCGGTCCTCGGTTCCCGGGGCCGTATCGGTTCGGAGGCCGTACGGGCGGTGGAGGCCGCCGAGGACATGGAGCTGGTCGCCGCCCTCGGCCGGGGCGACGGGCTGGAGACCCTCACCGAGAGCGGCGCCCAGGTCGCCGTCGAGCTGACCACTCCGGCCTCGGTCATGGACAACCTCGACTTCTGCGTCCGCAACGGCATCCACGCCGTGGTCGGCACCACCGGCTGGAGCGACGACCGCCTCGCGCGGCTGAGGGGCTGGCTCGACCGGTCCCCGTCCACCGGTGTGCTCATCGCCCCGAACTTCTCCATCGGGGCCGTCCTCACCATGAAGTTCGCCCAGCTCGCCGCGCCGTACTTCGAGTCCGTCGAGGTCGTCGAGCTGCACCACCCCAACAAGGTCGACGCCCCCAGCGGCACGGCCACGCGCACCGCCCAGCTCATCGCCGAGGCCCGCGCCAAGGCCGGTACGGCCCCGGCGCCGGACGCCACCGCGACCGCGCTGGACGGCGCCCGCGGCGCCGACGTCGACGGCGTGCCGGTGCACGCGGTGCGGCTGCGCGGCCTGCTCGCCCACCAGGAGGTCCTGCTGGGCGGCGAGGGCGAGACGCTCACCATCCGCCACGACTCGCTCCACCACAGCAGCTTCATGCCGGGCATCCTGCTCGGCGCGCGCCGCGTGGTGACCACTCCGGGCCTGACCTTCGGCCTGGAGCACTTCCTCGACCTGAACTGAGCCCCGAGCCCATGCGCGCGAAGATCACCTACCTCGTCACGGCCGCCGTCCTCGTCTTCTACTTCGTCCTGGTCGGCAGCCGTGGCGTCCTGCTCATCGAGTCCGGCACGTTCGTGACGGTCACCTTCGGGATCGCCGTGCTGATCCTGCCGGTGATCGGCCTGTGGTTCCTGTGGAAGAACACCCAGTTCGTCCGCGACGCCAACCGGCTCGCCGCCGAACTCGACGCCGAGGGCGGCCTGCCCGTCGACGAACTCGAGCGCACGCCCAGCGGGCGCATCGACCGGGACTCGGCCGACGAGGTCTTCGCCCGCCGCAAGGCCGAGACGGAGGACGCCCCCGACGACTGGCGCACCTGGTTCCGCCTCGCCGTCGCCTACCACGACGCCCGTGACACGCCTCGCGCCCGCAAGGCGATGCAGCGCGCGATCGCCCTGCACGACGGCAAGCCCGTCCAGGCGGCCTGAGCACGGCGCTGGATCACCGTCCGCCCGCCCCGGACGCGTACGCCCGGGGCGGGTCGCGGATCAGCGGGGCCGGTACTCCTCGGCCCACGCCTCCACCATGTCCGCCGCGCGGTCGAACGCCGTCACGCGGCCCAGGAAGTCGGCGTTGTGCGTGGTCAGCAGGGGCGGCGCGGACTCCTGGGGCCGGCCCCGGCGACCGAGCAGCAGCGCCTGGCCCTGCACCGTCCGCGGCAGACCGAGCCAGCGCACCGGCTGCTGCACCGTGCGCACACTGACGACCTGTGCCCACGGCGTCGTACGCGTGATCAGGAAGCCGACGTGCCGCAGTCCGCGCGCCCCGACCCACACGCCCATGCGCAGCAGCCGCAGTGCCGCGGCGACCACGACGAGACCCACGCCGAGACAGGCCGCACCGCCCGCCACCGCGCCGGTCAGCGCGATCACGACCGCCGAGAGCAGCACGAACGAGGCGACCAGCAGCACCAGTGCGGCCACGCCCACCCGCCAGGGGCCGGGCCGGTAGGGGCGCCGCCAGCGCTCCCGGTCGTCGAACGGCAGCGCGACGTCGTCCGCTGCGTCGAAGGCGCGATCGGCCGTCAGGAAGGGCAGGGGCACGGCGGTTCCTCACTCAATCCACGCGGGGGCTGTGCCCGGTGAGGCTATCCGGCTGTGTCGTCGCTCACCACTCGCGGGGGTCCAGGTGAGTGGCCGGGCCGTTCGCCGCCTGTGTCAGTGCCCGTGCGAGGCCTGCTGCGTCTGCGTGGGGGAGTGGGTGGTCGCCAGCGCGGGCATCCCCACGACCAGGGAGCCCACGAGGCCCGCCACGATGGTCAGACCCAGCAGACAGCGCCCGGCTATCTGGGCCGCCGACGCCCGCCGCCGGGGCGGGGGCGCGACATTGCTGCGGAACCGGTCGGCCTCGGCGACGAAGGCGAACGGGACGGGCTCACGCCGACGGAACATGGCGGGGTACGGCTCCCTTCGGGGTCAAAGTGTTCGGGCCGGACGGTTCGGAGCGCGGGAACGAACGGTTCGGGGGTCGAACGGGCGTGTCTCACTCATACAGACGCATGAGTGTCCCGAAAGGTGCCCATTTCCGGAAATTGACTGGGACCCGAGTGCGGACGGGGACGGCAGGGGCCGCCCACGTAGAGTGGGCGCCGCCCGTCAGACGTGAAGGAAGGGACTCTCCGCACCGTGACCGACACCCCCGCCGACGACCTGAAGCCGAGCTTCCGCAGCGATGTCACCGTCGAGCTGGTCAAGCACACCGCGTCGGACACCGACGTGCTCTTCGCGGCCCGCGTCTCGACCATCGGCGAGCAGTCCCTGGACGAGCTGGACAAGGACCCGGAGCGCTCCCGGGGCCTGATCAACTACCTGATGCGGGACCGGCACGGCAGCCCCTTCGAGCACAACTCGATGACCTTCCTCATCAGCGCGCCGATCTTCGTCTTCCGTGAGTTCATGCGGCACCGCGTCGGCTGGTCCTACAACGAGGAGTCCGGCCGCTACCGGGAGCTGCAGCCGGTCTTCTACGTGCCCGACGCCTCGCGCAAGCTCGTCCAGGAGGGCCGCCCCGGCAAGTACCGCTTCGTCGAGGGCACCCAGGGCCAGCAGGAACTGGTCGGCCGGGTCATGGAGGACTCCTACCGGCAGGCGTACGAGGCCTACCAGGAGATGCTCGCCGCCGGCGTCGCCCGCGAGGTCGCCCGCGCGGTCCTGCCCGTCGGCCTGTTCTCCTCCATGTACGCCACCTGCAACGCCCGCTCGCTGATGCACTTCCTCGGCCTGCGCACCCAGCACGAACTGGCCAAGGTGCCGTCCTTCCCGCAGCGGGAGATCGAGATGGTCGGTGAGCGGATGGAGGCCGAGTGGGCGAAGCTCATGCCCCTCACCCACGCCGCCTTCAACGCCAACGGCCGGGTCGCGCCGTAGGCCCCGTCCGGCGCACGCCCCCGTCCCGCCGCGGGGGCGGGACCAGGGACAGATGTACGGATCAGCCTTGCGAAGTGTCCGTATTGCGGCATTTATGGAAGTTATCTAGCCTGATCGAACGGACCCGGCACTGCTTGAACCCCCGAGCAGGCAGTGCCGGGCTCCACCTTTGTCACGACTTGTCGGCCGCCCCGACGGCAGACCCCGCCCTGAGCAACGAGTAGCGTGTTACCCATGGCTCCGACCTCGACTCCGCAGACCCCCTTCGGGCGGGTCCTCACCGCCATGGTCACGCCCTTCACGGCGGACGGCGCACTCGACCTCGACGGCGCGCAGCGGCTCGCCGCCCACCTGGTGGACGCAGGCAACGACGGCCTGGTCGTCAACGGCACCACCGGCGAGTCCCCCACCACGAGCGATGCGGAGAAATCGGAGCTGGTACGCGCGGTCGTGGCGGCCGTCGGAGACCGGGCCCACGTGGTGGCCGGCGTCGGCACCAACGACACCCACCACAGCATCGAACTGGCCCGCGCCGCCGAGCAGGCCGGCGCGCACGGCCTGCTGACCGTCACGCCGTACTACAACAAGCCTCCGCAGGAGGGCCTGTACCGGCACTTCACGGCCGTCGCCGACGCGACCGGCCTGCCCGTCATGCTCTACGACATCCCCGGCCGCAGCGGCGTCCCGATCAACACGGAGACGATCGTCCGCCTCGCCGAGCACCCCAGGATCGTCGCCAACAAGGACGCCAAGGGCGACCTCGGCCGCGCGAGCTGGGCCATCGCCCGCTCCGGCCTCGCCTGGTACTCCGGCGACGACATGCTGAACCTGCCGCTGCTCTCGGTCGGCGCGGTCGGCTTCGTCTCGGTCGTCGGCCACCTCGTCACCCCCGACCTGCGCGCTCTCATCGAGGCCTACACCTCCGGTGACGTGCAGAAGGCCACCGAGATCCACCAGAAGCTGCTGCCCGTCTACACCGGCATGTTCCGCACCCAGGGCGTCATGACCACCAAGGCCGCGCTCGCCCTGCGGGGCCTGCCCGGCGGGCCGCTGCGGCTGCCCATGGTCGAGCTGGCACCCGAGGAGACCGAACAGCTCAAGATCGATCTTGCCGCCGGCGGGGTACAGCTCTGACAACGAGACTTCGCGAGATCCCTCGCACCGCCCGGCTCCACCCGGAACCACATCCGGGAACCGGGCACCACAACTGAACAAGCACGACACCGCAGGCCACCGGTGCCTGCACCCCACAACGACAACTGCTTCTGCACGAACGTCACGCGCGCCACGTGCCCACCGGTACGTGGCGTGTGTGGTGAGGAGGGTCTTTTGAGTCATCCGCATCCTGAACTCGCGCCGCCCCCGCCGCTCGCCGACGGAGGCCTCCGCGTCACCCCGCTCGGCGGCCTCGGGGAGATCGGCCGCAACATGACGGTCTTCGAGTACGGCGGACGCCTGCTGATCGTCGACTGCGGAGTGCTCTTCCCCGAGGAGGAGCAGCCCGGAATCGACCTGATCCTGCCGGACTTCTCGTCCATCCGGGACCGCCTCGACGACATCGAGGGCATCGTCCTCACGCACGGCCACGAGGACCACATCGGCGGCGTCCCCTACCTCCTGCGGGAGAAGCCGGACATCCCCCTGATCGGCTCCAAGCTGACCCTCGCGCTCATCGAGGCCAAGCTCCAGGAGCACCGCATCCGCCCCTACACCCTCGAGGTCGTGGAGGGGAACCGGGAGCGCATCGGGCCCTTCGACTGCGAGTTCGTCGCGGTCAACCACTCCATCCCGGACGCGCTGGCCGTCGCCATCCGCACGCCCGCCGGCATGGTGGTCCACACCGGCGACTTCAAGATGGACCAGCTCCCGCTGGACCGCCGGCTCACCGACCTGCACGCGTTCGCACGGCTGAGCGAAGAGGGCATCGACCTCCTCCTCGCGGACTCCACCAACGCCGAGGTGCCGGGATTCGTCCCGCCCGAGCGGGACATCTCCGGTGTGCTGCGCCAGGTCTTCGCCGGCGCCCGCAAGCGGATCATCGTGGCGAGCTTCGCCAGCCACGTCCACCGCATCCAGCAGATCCTGGACGCCGCCCACGAGTACGGCCGCCGGGTCGCCTTCGTCGGCCGCTCCATGGTCCGCAACATGGGCATCGCCCGGGACCTCGGCTACCTGAAGGTGCCGCCGGGCCTGGTGGTGGACGTCCGCACGCTCGACGACCTGCCCGACCACGAGGTGGTCCTGGTCTGCACCGGCTCGCAGGGCGAACCGATGGCCGCCCTCTCCCGGATGGCCAACCGGGACCACCAGATCCGCATCGTCGAGGGCGACACGGTGATCCTGGCCTCCTCGCTGATCCCCGGCAACGAGAACGCGGTGTACCGGGTCATCAACGGCCTGACCCGCTGGGGCGCCGACGTCGTCCACAAGGGCAACGCCAAGGTGCACGTCTCGGGCCACGCCTCGGCCGGCGAACTGCTGTACTTCTACAACATCTGCCGGCCCAGGAACCTGATGCCGGTCCACGGCGAATGGCGCCACCTGCGCGCCAACGCCGAACTGGGCGCGATGACCGGCGTCCCGCACGACCGGATCGTCATCGCGGAGGACGGCGTGACCGTCGACCTCGTCGAGGGCAAGGCCAAGATCTCCGGCAAGGTCCAGGCCGGTTACGTCTACGTCGACGGGCTCTCCGTCGGCGACGTGGGCGAGCCCGCCCTGAAGGACCGCAAGATCCTCGGGGACGAGGGCATCATCTCGGTGTTCGTGGTGGTCGACTCCACGACCGGCAAGGTCACCGGCGGCCCGCACATCCAGGCCCGCGGCTCGGGCATCGAGGACTCGGCGTTCGGTGCGGTCATCCCGAAGATCGCGGAGTCCCTGGAGAAGTCCGCCCAGGAAGGCATCGCCGACTCCCACCAGCTGCAGCAGCTCATCCGCCGCACGCTGGGCAAGTGGGTCTCGGACACCTACCGGCGCCGGCCGATGATCCTCCCGGTCGTGGTGGAGGTCTGACGGACCGTACGACTGTCCTACGGCAGCTCGTACGCGCGAACTGGTGGCGGGGCGCCTCGATTTGCATCGAGGCGCCCCGCTCCAGTACGTTTACGGCTCCGCCAGGACGGGAACCCGGCGCACTTCGTGCGTACCGGAGGACGTTCCCGGAGAGGTGGAAAATCCGACTCAGAACTTCTGATAAAGTCGGAACCGCCGGAAAGGGAAACGCGAAGCGAAAGCGGAGCGGGAACCTGGAAAGCACCGAGGAAATCGGATCGGAAAGATCTGATAGAGTCG
>NZ_JBEYJA010000055.1:0-47467 GCF_040703815.1 Streptomyces sp. NPDC006743
CCCCTGACGTCCTGCAGCAGCACCTGGACCCCCCCCTAGCCGTCTACCCCACCCCGCGCCCCGGCCACCTTATCGTGCGGGGGGCGGGCGCCGTCCATCCACCGATACCCTTGACAGGTGACCGACGCCCAAGAAACCGCAGCAGACAGCCCACTGCGCACCACCGGAGGCGCCCCTCCGGACGACGGCGGAACTTCTGACACGGGGGCGCCGATCCCGTTGCTCGAACCGCGCGAGGGCATTCCGCCCGTGATCGCCGATCCCGGGGCGCTGGCGGAGGTGGTCGCCGCCTTCGCCGCCGGCTCCGGTCCCGTCGCCGTCGACGCCGAGCGCGCCTCCGGCTACCGCTACGGGCAGCGCGCCTACCTGGTGCAGCTGCGCCGCCAGGGCGCGGGGACGGCGCTGATCGACCCCGTCGGCTGTCCCGACCTGTCCGGCCTCGGCGAGGCGCTGACCGGCGTGGAGTGGGTGCTGCACGCGGCGACGCAGGACCTGCCGTGCCTGCGCGAGATAGGCATGGTCCCGACCCGGCTGTTCGACACCGAGCTGGCCGGCCGCCTCGCCGGTTTCCCGCGCGTGGGCCTGGGCGCCATGGTCGAGAACGTGCTCGGTTTCGTCCTGGAGAAGGGCCACTCCGCCGTCGACTGGTCCACCCGGCCGCTGCCCGAACCCTGGCTGCGTTACGCCGCCCTCGACGTGGAACTCCTCGTCGACCTGCGCGACGCCCTGGAGAAGGAGCTGGACCGGCAGGGCAAGCTGGAGTGGGCCCTGCAGGAGTTCGACGCCATCGCCTCCGCGCCGCCGCCCGAGCCCCGCAAGGACCCCTGGCGGCGCACCTCCGGCATGCACAAGGTGCGGCGCAGGCGGCAGCTCGCCGTCGTACGGGAGCTGTGGCAGACCCGGGACCGGACAGCACAGCGCCGCGACGTGTCGCCGGGCAAGGTGCTCTCGGACGCCGCCATCGTCCAGGCCGCGCTCGCCGTGCCGGCCAACGTGCACGCCCTCGCCGCGCTGACCGGCTTCGGGCACCGGATGGGGCGGCGCCAGCTGGAGCAGTGGCAGGCCGCGGTGGACCGGGCCAGGGCGCTGCCCGAGTCGGCGCTGCCGCAGCAGGGTCAGACCGTGACCGGCCCCCCGCCGCCGCGGGCGTGGGCCGACAAGGACCCGGCGGCGGCCGCACGGCTCTCCGCGGCCCGCGCGGCGGTCTCCAAACTCGCCGAGCAGCTCGGTCTGCCCCAGGAGAACCTGGTGGCGCCGGACGCGGTGCGGCGGCTGTGCTGGGAGCCGCCGAAGCCGGCCGACGGCGAGGCCGTCGGCGCGGCCCTCGCGGGATACGGGGCGCGGCCGTGGCAGGTCGAGCTGGTGACGCCGGTCCTGGTCGCGGCGCTGGGAAGCGGCGGCGACGGAGCGTAGGTGCCTGCGGCGGCTGCGGGGTGGGGTGCGCGTGGCCCCGCCGGGCGGGCTCGTGGGGGCCTGGGCGCCGTGGGGGCCTGGTCGCCGTAGGGGCCGGGTCGCCGTAGGGGCTTGGTCGCCGTAGGGGCTTGGGCCGTGGGGCGGGTGCCGGTGCGTGGGGGTTGCTCGCGCAGTTCCCCGCGCCCCTGGCGGGGCGGCGTTCCCCGCGTCCCTTTCCGGGCGGCTGCGATGGCCGTCCAGGGCCCGTGGCTTCGCCCGGGAACACCGCCAGCGCCGTAGCGGCCCGGGCCGTGGGGCGCGTGGCGGTGCCTCGGGGTTGCTCGCGCAGTTCCCCGCGCCCCTTGCGGGGCGTTGTTCCCTGGGTCCCTTTCCCAGTTCCCCGCGCCCGCTCGGGGCGCCTCCGGTGTCGTTCGTCGGGCACCCCTTTCGGTGTGACGTTCGCCGCTTGGGGCGGGGGGACTGGGCAGTCACATTACCCGCGAGTAGCATGAGCGCTGAGCGCGCGCTCAGCGCTGCGCGTCGCAGCAGTGCCATCCCGCACCCTGGAGGAGAGCCATCGTGCCTCGTACCGTCAGGGACGTCGTCTTCGTCGACGGCGTCCGCACCCCGTTCGGCAAGGCGGGCCCGAAGGGCATCTACCACGAGACCCGCGCCGACGACCTCGTCGTGAAGGCGATCCGGGAGCTGCTGCGCCGCAATCCCGGCCTCGACCCGAAGAAGGTCGACGAGGTCGCCATCGCCGCGACCACGCAGATCGGCGACCAGGGCCTGACCATCGGCCGCACGGCCGGCATCCTCGCGGGTCTGCCCACCACGGTTCCCGGCTACTCGATCGACCGCATGTGCGCGGGCGCGCTGACCGCCGTGACCACGGTGGCCGGCTCCGTCGCCTTCGGCGCGTACGACGTCGCCATCGCGGGCGGTGTCGAGCACATGGGCCGCCACCCGATGGGCGAGGGCGTCGACCCCAACCCGCGCTTCGTCAGCGAGAAGCTGGTCGACGAGTCCGCCCTGTTCATGGGCATGACCGCGGAAAACCTGCACGACCGCTACCCGCAGATCACCAAGCTGCGCGCCGACGAGTACGCGGTGCGCTCCCAGGAGAAGGCCGCCAAGGCCTACGCGAACGGAAAGATCCAGGCCGACCTGGTCCCGATCTCCGTGCGCCGCACCACCCCCGAGGGCGGCGAGACGGGCTGGGGCCTGGTCACCGCGGACGAGCCGATGCGCCCGGGCACCACGCTGGAGAACCTGGCCGGCCTCAAGACGCCGTTCCGGGTGCACGGCCGGGTCACCGCGGGCAACGCGGCCGGTCTGAACGACGGCGCCACCGCCTCCGTCATCGCGAGCGAGGAGTTCGCCCGCGAGAACGGCCTGCCGGTCAAGATGCGCCTGGTCTCCTACGCCTTCGCGGGCGTGGAGCCCGAGGTCATGGGCTACGGCCCGATCCCGGCGACGGAGAAGGCGCTGGCCAAGGCCGGGCTGTCCATCTCCGACATCGGCCTGTTCGAGATCAACGAGGCCTTCGCCGTCCAGGTGCTGGCCTTCCTCGACCACTACGGCATCGCGGACGACGACGAGCGCGTCAACCAGTACGGCGGCGCCATCGCCTTCGGTCACCCGCTGGCCTCCTCCGGTGTCCGGCTGATGACGCAGCTGGCCCGCCAGTTCGAGGAGCAGCCGCACGTCCGCTACGGCCTGACCACCATGTGCGTCGGCTTCGGCATGGGCGCGACGGTCATCTGGGAGAACCCGCACTTCGACGGAGGCGACAAGTGAGCACCACCGCTGAACTCCTGAAGGGCGCGGCCGAGCTGTTCCCGGACGAGGTCGTCACGCAGGCGCACGTGCGCCACTTCGACCTGCCGCTGGGCGCCGGGCGCTTCGCGCTCATCACCCTGGACAACGGCCTGGACCACACCAAGCCGACCACCTTCGGACCGGCCTCGCTCGCGAACCTGAACACCGCGATCGACCAGGTCGAGAAGGAGGCCGCGGACGGCGGGATCGTCGGCGTCGGCATCACCGGCAAGCCGTTCATCTTCGCGGTCGGCGCCGACCTCAAGGGCGTGGAGCTGCTCAAGCAGCACGACCACGCGCTGGCCATCGGCAAGGGCGGCCACGAGGTCTTCAAGCGGCTCGCGAAGCTCGCCGTGCCCACCTTCGCGTACTACAACGGCGCGGCGATGGGCGGCGGCGTCGAGGTCGGCCTGCACTGCACCTACCGCACGGTGTCCGCGGCCCTCCCGGCGTTCTCGCTGCCCGAGGTCTTCCTCGGCCTCGTCCCCGGCTGGGGCGGCTGCACGCTGCTGCCGAACCTGATCGGCGCGGACAACGCCGTGACGGTCATCATCGAGAACTCGCTCAACCAGAACCGGCAGCTCAAGGGCAAGCAGGTCTACGAACTCGGCATCGCGGACGCGCTGTTCGAGGGCGCGGACTTCCTGGAGCAGTCGCTGATCTGGACGGCGTCCGTCCTCAAGGGCGAGATCGCCGTGGAGCGTCCGGCGGTCGACCGGGGCGAGGGCTGGGACCAGGCCGTCGCGCGCGGCCGGTTCATCGCCGACTCCAAGGTGCACGGCGCGGCTCCGGCCGCCTACCGCGCCCTGGACATCATCGCCGCCGCCAAGGACGGCGACCTCCAGGCGGGTTACGACGCCGAGGACCAGGCCCTGGCGGACCTGATCATGGGCGGCGAACTGCGCGCCGGGATCTACTCGTTCAACCTGGTGCAGAAGCGCGGCAAGCGTCCCGCGGGCGCCCCGGACAAGAACCTGGCCCGCCCGGTGACGAAGGTCGGCGTGGTCGGCGCGGGCCTGATGGCCTCCCAGCTCGCCCTGCTGTTCCTGCGCCGCCTCGAGGTGCCGGTCGTCCTCACGGACATCGACCAGGAGCGCATCGACAAGGGCGTGGGCTACGTCCACGCCGAGATCGAGAAGCTGCTGGGCAAGGGCCGGATCAACCAGGACAAGGCCAACCGTCTCAAGACGCTGGTCACCGGGGTCCTGGACAAGGCCGAGGGCTTCGCGGACGCGGACTTCGTCATCGAGGCCGTGTTCGAGGAGATGGGCGTCAAGCAGCAGGTGTTCGCGGAGGTCGAGGCGGTCGCCCCGGCGCACGCGATCCTCGCCACCAACACCTCCTCCCTGTCGGTGTCGGAGATGGCGTCGAAGCTGAAGCACCCGGAGCGGGTCGTCGGCTTCCACTTCTTCAACCCGGTCGCGGTCCTGCCGCTGCTGGAGATCGTCCGCGGCGAGAAGACCGACGACGCGTCGCTGGCGACCGCGTTCGCGGTGGCCAGGAAGCTGAAGAAGACCGCCGTGCTGGTCAAGGACGCCCCGGCGTTCGTCGTGAACCGCATCCTGACCCGCTTCATGGGCGAGATCCAGAACGTCATCGACGAGGGCACCCCCGTCGAGGTCGCCGAGAAGGCGGTCGAGCCGCTGGGTCTGCCGATGTCCCCGCTGGTCCTGCTGGAGCTGGTCGGCCCGGCGATCGGGCTGCACGTCTCTCAGACCCTCAACAGGGCGTTCCCGGACCGCTTCACGGTCTCCCCGAACCTCAAGGCGGTCGTCGAGGCCGGCAAGCGCGGCTTCTACGTCTACGACAGCGGCAAGCCGGAGCTGGACCCGGAGGTCGCCGCGCTGCTCAAGCAGGGCGACGTGGTCCTGACCGAGGAGCAGGTCCGGGAGCGGGTGCTCGACGCGGTCGCGCAGGAGATCGGGCTCATGCTGGCGGAGGGCGTCGTCGCCGAGGCCCAGGACGTCGACCTGTGCCTGATCACCGGCGCGGGCTGGCCCTTCCACCTGGGCGGCGTCACGCCGTACCTGGACCGTGAGGGTGTCAGCGAGCGCGTCAACGGCAAGCGGTTCCTGGCGCCGGGCGTGGCGTCGGTCCCGGCGTGACGCGCGAAGACGTGTGAGGAGGGCCCCCGCCGCGGCGGGGGCCCTCCGTCGTCAGGTACGGCCCCGGCGGGTGAACTCGCCCTCCAGCAGCGCGTGGTCGGACTCCGGACCGCCGCGCACCGCCCCGCCGGCGGCGGTGAAGTGGCGGCGGTCCGCGAAGACGTAGTCGATCTTCCGGCCGCCCGCCGTGGGCCGGTCCCCGCCGGCCTCGGCGAACCGGGCCCGCAGCAGGGACAGGACGGGTGCGCCAGGCGGCAGGTTGAGGTCCCCGGCGAACACCACGGGCAGGGTGGCGGGGAAGCCGGCCGTGCGGTCCCTGATCTCCCGGATCTGTTCGGGGGCCGCGCTGGAGGTGTGGGCGGTGCAGGCCACGAGCGGCTGCCCGCCGAGGCGGGTGTGCGCGCACAGCAGCCCCCGGCGCACGGGCACGGTGCGGCCGGCGTTGGTGTAGGTCTCGCCGCCGGTGTGCGTGAAGGGGTGGTAGTCGCGTCGGCCGTCGGGCACGTTCCCGCGGCTGAGCACGGCGGAGCCGAACCGGCCGGTGGGGCCGCAGGCCGGCACGTTGTCCTGGGAGGAGGCGTAGGTGCCGTCCATGCGCCGGCCCGAGCCGGCCAGCAGCCGCCTGAGCCGGGTGTACTGCGTCAGGCAGATCTCGTTGACGGTGACCAGGTCCGGGTTCCGCCGCACCACCTCGCGCACCAGCCGTGCCACGGACGTGCCGGGTCCGGACCCGCCCGCGTTCCAGCGGCATCCGGCGGCGGCTCCGCACAGGTTGTACTGCAGGACGCGGACCGTCTCCGGTCCCGGCGCCGGGTGCGCCGTGCGGCCGCAGCCCGCCAGGGGCAGCGCGAGCAGGACGGCTGCCGCCGCCGAGGCGGCCGTCCGCCGCACGCCCGGCAGCCTGCCGGCGACCCGGCCGCCGCGCTCGGGCCGAGCAGCCGCCCTCACCAGTCCCCGGCGAACGGCCGGTGTTCGCACACGGCGTCCGCGCAGGCGTGGCGGGAGGCGCCCAGTGCCCGCACGGGGCTGTCCTCGGGGATGCCGACGACCTTGAAGGTGCGCGGGGCGGGCACGGACTCGGCCGCGCCGAACAGCGCGATCGCCCGCACGGTGTGCGCGCCGGGGCGCCAGGAGTGGGCGTGGGTGAAGGACCACTCGCCGTTCTCGTTCACGCCGGTCGCGCCGATCAGCACGTCCCCCTCCATGAGGACGATCTTCGTCACGCCCGGCTGGACCGTCCCGGAGAAGCGGGGCCGCGGCCCCGCGAAGGCGCCCTCGGCCGGCGCGTTGAACAGAGGCGGCGGAACCTCGGTCAGCACGGTGAAGCGGCGTTCCAGCACCGGCGAGCAGCCGTCGGCCCGCAGGGCGACGCACTGCACGACATGGTCGCCCGCCGTCCAGTTCACCGAGCGGCGCCAGGTCCACTGCCCGGCGCCGCCGACACCGGTGCCGCCGAGGTACTGGCCCTGTTCGAAGAAGAGCAGGTAGTGGGTGCCGGGCGGGGCCGCGCCGGTCAGCTTGACCATGGGTCCCGCCAGGGCGCCCGGAGCCGGCTTGGTGATCGTGGGGGCCTCGCCCACGGGCTGGGCGTACAGGGCCGCATCGGGCGCCTGGACGGTGAACTCGCCCGACACCGGGGGCATCACCGGCGGTTCCATGAGCCGGTCGACGTTCACGTCGGCCTTGTCGAGCACCCCGAGGTTGCACAGCCCGGCCACCACGATGCGGGCCACCTCGAAGGCGCCCGCGTGGTTCAGGTGGGTCGAGTCGATGGAGCCGTCGGGGTGCAATGGGTGTTCCCCGGCGTCCACCCAGCTGAAGTAGCGGCGCAGGCGCATCGGGCCGATCTCGGCCCACAGCTGCGTCGTGCGCGCGTTGAGGTCGAGCAGCGGCGCGCCGAGCCGTTCGGCGGTCTCCCGCATGGCGCGGGGGTGGTCGCCGACGGTGTTGAGCACCTCGCCGGTGGCGGAGAACGCGTACCGGGCCATCGGGGTGACCAGGACCGGGACGCCGCCCTCCTGGTGGACGTACGTCACGAACAGCCGCAGCAGTTCCTGGTACTCGGGGACGGGCACGTAACGGGTGCCGTTGTGGATCATGTGGTCGACGCAGCCGAAGCCGATCAGCACGATGTCACCGCGCCTCATGCGGTTGAGCATCGCCGGGAAGCGTTCGGTGAAGTACTTGCGCGTCGTCATGGCGCTGCGCGCGTAGTTGGCGACCTCGACGGGGCCGGTGAGGAGCTCCTCGATCTTCTGGCCCCAGCCCGCCATGGGGGCCTCGTCCTCCGTGCGGGGAGCGGGGACGGAGTCCCCCAGCACGAATATCGTTCGGTTCACGTCTCATCCATCCCTATCGGTCGACCACGTTCATGGCCATGGCCCCGGAGGCCGAGCAGTAGGGCCGCACCCACACGGGGCGGGCCGGGTGGACCACGGCGTAGTCGGAGGGTTCGTCGCCGACCAGCGGCAGGGACGGGTAGGCGTAGGCGCCCTTCACGTCGGGGAAGTCCTCCAGCAGGTGGCACACGCGCACCTTGCGGCGGTCGGCGGGATCCGGCTGGAGCCACCAGTCCCAGTCCTCCCAGCGCGCCAGCCGGCGGTCGACCACCGTGCGCACCGGCACCCGGGCGCGGAACGCATGGCGGCCCAGTGTCTCCACGGGCACGGTGACGTTCTGGCCGTGCGGGCCGCGCCGGCTGACGACGAACAGGGCGCCGGGTTCGATCCGGGCTCCCCCGCACAGCACGCCCCGCACGGTGATGCCCGAGTCACCGACCTCGACGGCGGTGCACTCGGCGTGCTGCTCGCGCAGCACGGTGCGCAGCATCAGCCGTCCGTTGGGCTGGGCGTAGGGGAGGTTCCAGACGACGCGGGCGGCGGGCGGGCGGGTGACCAGCCGGGCGCGGGCGTCGATGAGGGCGCGGGTGTCGCGCAGCCCGGCCTTCATGTGCACGGCCTGCGACTTGGCGCTGCGCATGGTCACCTGCCAGCGTCCGTCGCCGAGTTCGTCCAGGGCGGCCGGGGTGATGACGGCGCTGTAGCGGGTGCCGCCGTTGTCGAGGGCGGTGCGGGAGGTGCGCAGCGGCATCTCGGGGCGCGCCTGGCCGTCGGAGGGCTTGTGGCGCAGCACGAACTGCCAGCGTCTGCGGCCCTCCCCGGGGCCTTCGGCGGAGAGCCGGAGCCAGCCGGCGTCGTCGGCGGTGACGTCGACGGTGGCGGAGCCGAGGGTGGCCGGCGGCACGGTGAGCCGGTCGGCGCCGCCCTTGCGGGGTCCTGCCGGGGGCCGGTAGCCGCGTTCGGCGGCGGCGCGGCGGCGGGCGGCGTCCGCGAACAGCTCCAGGTAGCGGTCGGCGACGGCCGCCGGGTCGTAGCGGGCCGCGTTGCGCAGCGCGGCGGCGCCCATGGTGCGGCGCAGGGACTCGTCGGCCATCAGGCGGCGCAGGCCCCAGGCGATGCCGTCCACCTCGCCGGTGGGGACGAGGAAGCCGTCCTCGCCGTCCCGCAGGATCTCGCGGGGGCCGACGGGGCAGTCGGTGGAGACCACGGGCAGTCCGCAGCGCATGGCCTCCACGAGGGTCATGCCGAAGGACTCGGCGCTGGAGGTGACGGCGGCGACGGAGCCCTTGGCCCACTCGGACTCGATGGGTGAGAAGCCGCCCATGAGCAGGGCGCGGCCGTTGAGGCCGAGTTCGGTGACCAGGGCGCGCAGTTTCGCTGCCTCGCCGCCGTCGCCGTAGATGCGCAGCTGCCAGTCGGGGAAGTCCTCGGCGAGGGCGGCGAAGGCGCGGATCAGCAGGTCGTAGCGCTTGATGTGGTGCATGCGGCCGGCGCTGACGACGATCTTCCGGGTGCCGTCGGAGGGGGTGACGGCGGGCTCGGGGACGCTGTTGGGGATGCCGGTCACCGGGATGCCGGGGATCGGGGTGTGCTCCTGGAAGGAGCGGGCGTCGGCCTCGGTGACGGTGGTGATGGCGTCCAGGCGCGGGTAGACGCGGGCCATCTCGGCGCGCACCGCCGGGGGGATGGCGAGGTGCGTCATGTGCTCCTGGGCGACGCGCAGCGCTCCGTCGCGGGTGTGGGCGGCGACGAAGAGGTTGAGGCTCGGGCGGGTGCCGACGACGACGTCCGCGGAGGTCTTCTCCAGTTCGCGGATGATCCGTGCGTCGGTGAACTTGCTGTACTGGGCGTAGAACTCCTCCTGGCGCGGCACCACCTCGCTGGGCTGGTCGCTGCCCGCCGCGCCGCGGTCGGCGCCGCCGGGTCTGAGGTCCACCAGGGCGCGGACGGTGATGCGCGGGGAGATCTCGAACTTGGTGGCGGTGGTGCGCCGGAAGACGGAGACGATCTCGACGTCGTGGTGGACGGAGAGCGCCTCGGCGAGGTTGATGACGGTGCGGTTGGTGCCGCCGATGCCGTAGATGTTGTTGATCAGGAAGGAGATCTTCACCGGACCTCGCGCTCCTTGCGCTCGAAGGGACTCGGCACGGGGTAGTAGGCCCGCAGGAACGCGCTGAGCATGGTGGTCTGGCGGGCGGTGTCGTGCCCGTCGGAGAGGGTGTCGTTGATGCAGAACGCCTGCCGGTCGCGGCGGGCCAGCAGGATGCCGAGCCTGCGCTGGATCTCGGGCCGGGCGAGGTCGAGGTAGGCGAAGGCGATCTGGGAGGGCACGGCCCGTCCGGTCAGGTACGCGTAGTAGTGGTACAGCGAGGACGGGATGGAGATGTCGGTGGCGCTGCGGAACCGGCTGTAGGTGGTGCGCAGGTGCTCGTCGGCGTACTCCTGCTCGATCTCCTGGAGCACGCTGCGGCGCAGGGCGTAGGGGGCGTGGCGCAGTTTCTGCACCAGGGCGGTGCCGAAGCGCTCCATCAGCAGCCGCCGGTTGTTCTTGCCGGCCGCGTCGACGGGGCGGTCGCCGGGGGTGAGGTCCCAGCGGGGCACCTGGGAGGGCGAGAAGAAGGTGCGGGTCATGCCGTTGGAGAGGAAGAAGTCCTGCGGGGTGACGGGCCGCCCGAGGAACATGTCGTCGTTGAAGTACAGGAAGTGCTCGGCCAGGCCGTCGATGTGGTGCAGGCGGCTCTCGATGGCGTGCGAGTTGAAGGTGGGCAGCGCGGCCGGGTCGTCGAAGATCTCGCTGTGGTCGACGACGGTGAGCCGCGGGTGGCTGTCGGTGAGCCAGGCCGGGCGCTGGCGGTCGGTGACGAGGTAGACGTGGCGGACCCAGGGGGCGTTCTGTTCCAGGGCGCGCAGGGAGTAGCGCAGTTCGTCGCGGCTGATGTAGCGGGCCGCGTTGGCGGACTCGGTGTGGTAGCCGCCGGGGCCGAACGCGGCGCGCCGCTGCTGCCAGGCGGGGTCGTTGCCGTCGACCCAGGTGTAGACGACGTCGACGGGGAAGCGGACGTCCTCGGGCAGCGGTTCGGCGCAGGGCCGGATGCTGCGCACCTGGCGGGTGCGGCGGGTGTGCAGGGCGGCGAACCCGGTCAGTGCGCTGACCGGGAGGGTGACGCGGGGCTCGTCGAGGGCGACGTCCTCGGTGACCCGGTTGGGGCGGGGCGCGACGAGGCGTCCGTCGCGCGGCTGCCAGAACTCCAGGTCGCAGCCGTACTCCAGGCCCAGGACCAGGGAGCCGGCCGGGTCGCTCCAGATCATGCCGATGCGCAGGACGTCCGCCTCCCGGGCCAGGCGGCGGGCGGCCCGGGTCCCGCACAGCACGGCCCGGCCCTGGGCGGCTTCGCCGCGGCAGGCGCGCAGGTAGACGGGGCTCTGCCCGGCCAGGCGGGCGAGGACGTCGGTGACCCGTTCGCGGTCGCCGGCGGCGACGGCGAGGCAGGAGCGGTAGTCACTGGCGCCGCGGATCGCGAAGTGGTCGACGCCCGCTTCCTCCAGGGCGGTGGCGACGAGTTCGAGGTTGGCCTCGCGCAGGCCGAGCGGCGAGACGGTGGGGCGCACCAGGGCGATGCGGGCGCCGGCTCCGGCGAGGGCGGCGAGCCGTTCGCCGTCGGCGAACAGGTGGGGCCAGCGGCGGCGGGCCCGCACCGCGCGCAGCAGCCGGGCGCCCGCGCCGAAGGCGTGCAGGCGGCGCAGCACGTGCTTCAGCAGGGTGCGCAGCCGCGCGGGGACGCGGCGCGCGATCCGGCCTCTGAGGCCTGCCGGGATCAGGGCCCGGTACGCCCCGACCGCGGCGGATGCCTCGGGGTTGCCCACGCTCACGGCCGGCCGACCGCCTCGCCGGCCGCGGGGGTCTGGGCACCGTCCTGCTCGAAGACGCTGGGCACGGGGAAGTAGCGGTGCAGGAAGCGGACGGCCGCCTCGGTGCCGCCGCGGGCCCGGGCCTCGTCGGTGCCGAGGCCGAAGAGGTGGATCTGCTGGGTGTCGCGGCGTACGAGGAGCCGTTCGAGGCGGCTGCCGATGCCGGGCAGGGCGGCGTGCAGGGCCACGGACGCCTCCCCGGAGGGGTCGGCGAGGGCGCCGACGTGGGCGACGTGGTGGGCGAGGCCGTCCAGCGGGTGGGTGCCGGGCACGGTGGGCGCGTACTGGGTGTCGGGCAGGTCGAGGGGGGTGTGCGTCCCCTCGGCCAGCCGGGCGAACGTCTCGACGCGGTGCGGCTGGGGGCCGTGCGCGTAGCCGTGGGCGGTGATCCGGCCGGTGGCCGAGTAGGCGGTCCGCGACCAGGGCGCGAAGGACTCCTGGGCGTTCCAGGGGCCGCGCCGGGGCCGGGTCTGGCCGCTGGGGGTGAAGTGGTCGAAGGGCCGCACCGGGCGGCCGAGGAGGGCGCCGGGGCGCAGCAGCAGGAAGTGCTCGGCGAGGTCGGGCAGTTGGTGGAGCTGCCACTCGGAGCCGGGGCGGGCGCGCAGCACGGTGAGGCGTTCGCCGGCCCGCAGCCAGGCCGGGGGTTCGGCTTCGGCGACCACGTGGACGACGTCCACCCAGGGGGCGTACTGGTGCACGGAGCGCAGCGCGGCGCGCAGCAGTTCCTCGCCCCAGGGGGTGGGGTGCTGCCACAGCAGGACGGCGTCGACGGGGAAGCCGATCTCCTCCAGCCGGACGACGTCGAACGTCTCCAGGGTGACGGTGGGTTCGAGGTCGCCGTCGATGTCGCAGTAGCCGGAGAGCCGGTCGAGTCCGATCTCGACGCCGGGGGTGTCGCTGGGCACGGCGCGCTGGACCCGGTTGGGGCGCGGGCCGATGAGGCGTTCCGTGGGCAGGCTGGTGTTGACGGTCCAGAACTCGATCTCGATGCCCTGCTCCTCGCCGACCCAGAGGTTCTCGGTGGGGTCGGTGCGCAGCCAGGTCAGGCGGATCACCCGGGCCTTGGCGTAGTGCTTCCAGGCCTTCACATGGCTGCCGGGGACGTCCTGGGTGTCGCTCTTGGCGGGTGAGACGGAGACGACGTACCCGGTGTGCTCCTCCAGCAGGGCGCGCAGGACGCGGCGCACGGCGCCCTTGTCGCGCTGGTCGACGGCGAGGCAGATCCGGCGGTCGTCGAGCGCGGGCACCGCGAACCAGGGGATCTCGGCGACGTCCAGGGCCTGGGTGACCAGGTCGTGGTCGAAGCGGCGGGCGAGGTCGGCGGTGAGGCCGGTGTGCACATGGCCGATCCGCCCGTCGGGGGCGGTGGCCCGGCGTTCGGATCCGCCGAGCCGGGCCCGGCGGACCTGGCGCAGGGCCCGGCGGTGCAGCCGGGCCTCGCGGCGGCGCAGGGTGCGGGCGAGCTGCCCCTTGACCTTACGGCGCACGCCGGCCGGGACGGTGGTCGCGGCGGCCGAGCGCACCGGCTGGGGAACGAGCCGCTTGTAGACGTGAACCGCTGAGTTCATCGACGTCGGGTCGGGCACGTCAAGAACTCCGCTTCATCGCTCGTAGGGGCTGGGGGTGGGGAAGTAGGCGTTGAGGAATCCGTCCAGCAGTTCCTGCTGCGCCTCGATGTCCTCGGGTGTCGAGAACGCGTCGTTGAGGCAGAAGGTGTCCTGGTCGCGTCCGTCCAGCAGGCGTTGCAGCCGGTCGGCGAGGTCGGGGACGGCGAGCTGGAGGTAGGTGAAGGGCATGGAGCCCGGCTGGGCGCGGCCGGTGAGCGCCGCGTAGTACAGCACGAAGGACGAGGTCGGCGACAGGTCGGTCATGGCCCGGAACCTGCTCGCCGAAGTGCGCGCCCAGGCCTCGGGGAAGTCGCGCTCGGCCTCCTCCATCGCCGAGCGGCGCAGGGCGTAGGGGATGTGCTCCATGGGCTGCGTGATCACTTTGCCGAAACGTTCCTTGAGGAGCGCCCGGTTGTTCTTGCAGGCCGCGTCGACGGGGCTGTCGGTGGGCACCACGGGGCCCTGCGGGATGCGGTTGCGCGAGGGGAAGTAGCGCGCGGTGCCGGTGGGCGTGAAGAAGGCGTGCGGCGCCACCGGGCGGCCCATGAACATGTCGTCGTTGAAGTACAGGAAGTGCTCGGCCAGGCCCTCGATGCGGTGCAGCTGGCTCTCGATGGCGTGCGAGTTGAACACCGGCAGGTCCGCCGGGTTGCGGAAGATCTCGCGGTGCGTGGCGATGCGCAGGCCGGGCAGGTCCTCGCGCAGCCAGTCGGGCACCTGGTCGTCGGTGACGACGTAGACGTTGCGGATCCAGGGCGCGAACAGGTGCAGCGAGCGGATCGAGTAGCGCAGTTCGTCCCGGCTGATGAAGCGGGCGTCGCTCGCCGACTCGGCGTGGTAGACCTCGCCCTTGGCCTGCGCCTTGCGCTGCTGCCAGGCGGGGTCGTTGCCGTCGACCCAGGTGTAGACGGCGTCGACGGGGAAGCTGATGTCGTCGGCGCAGTCGACCAGGAACTCCGGGCGGGTGACCAGCGGCGGAGCCAGCCGGTCCGGGGTCCAGTCGGAGACGAAGCGGCTGAACAGCCGGGCCGCGCCGAGCACGTCGGCGCCGTCGGCGGCGACCGCCCAGGTGGCGCGGTTGGCCCGCGGGGCGACCAGGTAGCCGCCCTGGCGCTGCCAGAACTCGACGGCGCAGCCGTACTCGTGTCCGAGCAGCAGGTGCCGGCCGGGGTCGGTGCGGTACCAGCTGATCTGCAGCACGCGCGCGCCGGGCACCTCGCGCCAGGCCCTCGGGTCGCGCGAGGAGACGGGCTTGGCCGGGCGGGGCGCGTCCGGGTCCACCACGCTCAGGTGGCCCGGGAACTGCCCCAGTCCGCGGAACAGCACGGACAGCACCCGCTCGCGGTCCTCCTCGGCGACGGCGAGCACCGTGCCGTGGTCGGCGGTGCCGCGGACGGCGAAGTGCGCGACGCCGGCGGCGGCGAGCAGTGCGGACAGTGCGGAGCGGTTGGCCTCGCGGGCCGCCAGCGGGGTCAGGCCGGGCTCGACGTAGACGTCACCGTGTTCCGCGGTGAGCGTCGTCGCGGCGGCGACCGCGGTGTCGCGCTGCGCGGGGAGTCCCTGGGGAACGCTCCGGACCGGACCGGTGAGGCGGCCTGCGACGTGATCAGATACGGCCGTCACGCCGCCGCCCCTCGCGGGCAGACACACGCAGCATCACAGCCATCCTCCCTCGTCCCCCACCGGCCCGGGCCGGTGGTACTCGCGGTCGCCCGCCCTCGTGCCCCCCCGGGCTCGAACCGCGACCGCACACACCCCGTGGCCTGAATACAACAGCCACGCTATTCACACAAAAATTTAACCTTCACAGGTGAACCACATCATCACTAGCTGTCGTTGTTCTGTCAACTTCGTACGCGAATGACAGAAACCGCACGTAGGCCTGACGGTGAGTGGAACATCCGGCGACCGTGAGGCGGGTAAGAGCGATCCGCGTACGGCCCGGCATTCGGTCTATAGTTCGGGCACACCACGGCGCCCCGACGCCGCGCGGGCCCGGTCCCTCCCCCCACTCGTGCCCTGCCCCACACAACGGACCAAGGCATCGAGCCACCTGAGCGAGAGGACTGAGGCATGACGCAGGCGCCCACGGAGACGGGCCCCAGCAGATCGAGGCGCGCACCGTCGCGCCGCCGTGCCGCCGCGCCGCCGCGCCGCCGGCGGCGTGTGTGGCGCTGGATCGCACTGGGCCTCGTGGTGCTGGTGCTGGCCGCCGGCGGCACCGGCTACTGGCTCTACAGCGACCTGAACTCCAACATCAAGGGTGTCGACATCGACCGGGCGCTCGGCGACGACCGCCCCGAGAAGCTGCCCACCTCCGGACAGAACGTCCTGGTGCTCGGCTCCGACTCACGGGCCGGCGCCAACGCCTCCCTCGACACGGGCAAGGTGGCCGGGGCGCGTTCCGACACCGCGCTGGTCATCCACGTACCGGAGGGCCGCAGCAAGGCCGTCGCCGTCAGCATCCCGCGCGACACCCTGGTGACCCGCCCGGAGTGCGCCAAGGCGGACGGGACCACGCTCCCCTCGGCGAAGCGCGTGATGTTCAACTCCGTGTACTCGCTGGCCGGTCCGGCCTGTGTGGTCAAGACGGTAGAGAAGATGTCCGGGGTGCGGATGGACCACTTCCTGGAGATCGACTTCGCGGGCTTCAAGAGCCTGGTCGACGCGATAGGCGGGGTCACGGTCACCGTCGACCAGGACATCCACGACAAGTCCAGCGGCCTGGACCTGAGCGCGGGCTCCCACCGGCTGGACGGCACGCAGTCCCTCCAGTTCGTCCGCACCCGGCACGGCATCGGCGACGGCAGCGACCTCGGCCGCATCGGCCTGCAGCAGAAGTTCATGATCGCGCTGCTGTCGGAGATCAAGAAGCAGGACCTGCTGGGCAGCCCCACGAAGGCGTACAAGGTGGCCGACGGGCTCACCCAGTCGCTGACGACCGACTCCGGCCTCTCCTCGCTCACCAAACTCGCCGAGTTCAGCCGCAGCATGAAGGGCGTGGACCCCGCGACGATGGAGACGATCATGCTCCCGGTGCAGTACGACACCCAGGACCCCAACCGCGTCGTGGCGGCCGAACCGCAGTCCACGCAGCTGTGGAAGGCCCTGCGCACGGACGAGACCATCCCGGAGTCGGCCAAGGACTCGCCCGCCAAGGGCGGCAGGACGCCCTGACGGACGACGGCCGGGCGGCGGCGGGGGGCACGGCACGTGCGATGCCCCCGCCGCCGCCCGGGTGCGCGGCCGTTTCCCGGGCGCCGTCGAGACCCGGCCGGACGCCGCAGCGGTGTCCGGCCGCGGCCGTGCCCGTGGGGTCAGACGCGGACCCACGCCCCCAGCGACAGCCCCGGCGCATCGGCCTGGCGGGCCACCCTGAGCCTGCCGTCCGGGTCGATCACCGCGACCACCACGCGCCCGTGCCCGTCCAGTGCCAGCCCCGGTGCGCCCAGCGCGCGTTCACCGGTCGGTGTCCACCACACGCCGGCCTGCTCGTTCTCCGTGCCGCACACGGCGAAGGAGACCTGCCAGTCGAGGTCCCGGTGGGCCAGCACCGTGCAGTCGTAGCCGTCCAGTTCCGCGCGCAGCGCGCTCACCGGCTCGCCGTCCGGGGCGCCGCCGATCGGGATCACCCACTGCCCGGGCCGGTGCGCGACCAGACCGCCCTGGTCGGGGTCGGCCCAGTAGTACGTGACGCGTTCCGGCCCGGTCGGCAGCACCGCCACCGTGCCGGGCGCCACCCGCAGCGGGACGTTCGGCTCGCGCCGGAAGTCCCCGTCGGGGGTCTCCTGCTGCCAGCGCATCGCGATGCCCTCGCCGGCCGCGAAGAGTTCGATCCGGCCGGAGTCGTGGACGACCGCGGCCATCCCGTCCCGCACCTGACTGCCCTTGAGGTCCTGCCAGGCCTCCCACTTCCCGGTGGGAGCCTCGCGGCGCAGCATGACGCCGCCGCCGGCGTTGCGCGCGAAGACGTACACCCGGCCCGAACCGCTGACCGCGCCCGCGGGCGCGCCGAACCGGGCGCCCTTCTCCCGGTCCTGGTGAGCGTTGCCCAGCGACCGCCACTCGGTGACCGGACGGCCGGTCTGGTACTGGATCGCGTGGACGATGTCGACGGCCGGCGGCCCGTCCGCGCGGCGCACCTCGCGCCGCCCCAGGAAGTGCACGTAGCTGTCGGCCCCCTGGACGACCGTCAGATCGCTGAGGTCCGCCACCGGGAAGAACTCCGGGCCCGTCCACTGCGGTCCGCCCGGCCGCAGCTCGGTCCAGCGCAGAAGCCCGTCGTCCGTGCGGGCGTACGCCGTGAGCCTGCCGTCCTTGCCCAGCACGAGCCGGCGTCCGCCGACGGTGTGCCGGGCGGTGTGCCGCTCGCCGCTCGCGCGCCCCGCAGCCGTGTCGGCTCCGCCGCGGGCGGCGTCGCGCCCGGATCTGGTCCGCATGAGGTGACCTGGCCCCTTCCCTGACGTGACCTCGGCGCGGCTGATCCGCCTGTCCCGAACCTGTGTACGGGCGGCCGAGCTGGCCCATCATAGGCGAGCGCGCGGTGAACGTCGTATGGCGGCCGGATGGACGCGGGCGCCCCGCTGGGGTCTTGGGCGGCCCCGGGGGAAAGCGGCCGGGGTGTGCGGTGTCGGCCTCTGGCGCGCCGGGCGCGGTCGGGGCCGCACGTGCGGCCGCCGGGACCGTGGCAGGCTGGGGCCGTGGAGCCGTACGGGAGCGAGGACATGCAGGACGACGAGGAGAGGGCGCGCGGCGGGAGCGGCGCGCCGGCGCTGCTGGTCGTGGACGGCGCCAACGTCGTCGGGTCGGTGCCCGACGGCTGGTGGCGCGACCGGCGCGGGGCCGCCGAACGGCTGCGGGACCGCCTGGTGGCGTACGCGGAGCAGGGGCTCGCCGGGTGGCCGGGACCGGTGGAGATCGTCCTGGTCGTCGAGGGCGCCGCACGGGGCGTCACGTCCGTTCCCGGGGTACGGGTCGAGGCGGCGTCCGGCAGCGGCGACGACCGGGTCGTCGAACTGGTCGAGTCGGCCGGAGACCGGCCCGTACTGGTGGTGACGGCGGACCGGGAGCTGCGCCGCCGGGTCGAGGAGCGGGGCGCCGGGGTCACCGGGCCGCGGGCGGTGCGCGACTGATCCGAAAGGGTGCCCCGGTCTTGAACGGGAGACCCGTGGACCTGTCCGGCGGAGCATGCCCCGGCTCGCGACGCCCGGCACGCACGCACGCTCGCGGCGTTGCCGGAAGGCCCTGACAGCTCCGCCACAAGGACCTTCCGGCGCCTTGCGCTCGCACGCACCGGACGCCGCGAGCTGCTCGCGCTCCCCTCTTGTCCGCGGCTCTAAGCCCGTCCCCCCTCGCCCGTGCCCGAGGGCTGGTCCGCCGCCGCGCGGGTCCGCGCGGCGAGGCGGCTGTGGGAGCGGCCGTAGAGGAAGTAGACGACGAAGCCGATCGCCATCCAGATGGCGAACCGCACCCAGGTCTCGGCGGGCAGGTTGAGCATCAGCCACAGGGAGGCGCACACCGAGACGACGGGGACGACCGGCACCCAGGGGGTGCGGAAGGACCGGGGCAGGTCGGGGCGGGTGTTGCGCAGGATGATCACGCTGATCGCGACGACGACGAAGGCGAAGAGCGTGCCGATGTTCACCAGCTCGGCCAGGACGCTCAGGCTCGTGAAGCCCGCCACGACGGCGATGACGACGCCGAGCAGGATCGTCGGACGGTAGGGGGTGCGGAAGCGCGGGTGGGTGTGCGAGAAGAAGCGGGGCAGCAGGCCGTCGCGGCTCATCGCGAAGAACACCCGGGCCTGGCCCAGGAGCAGGATCATGCACACCGTGGTCAGGCCGACCGCGGCGCCGAAGCTGATCAGCCCGGCGAACCAGGGGTGCCCGGTGGACTTGAACGCGTCGGCGAGCGGCGCGTCCACCGACAGCAGGCTGTACTTCTGCATGCCGGTCACCACGATGGACACGCCGACGTACAGCGCGGTGCAGATGATCAGGGATCCCAGGATGCCGCGCGGCACGTCGCGCTGCGGGTTGCGGGTCTCCTCGGCGGCGGTGGCGACCACGTCGAAGCCGATGAAGGCGAAGAAGACGACGGAGGCGGCGGTGAAGATGCCCATGACGCCGAAGTTCGAGGGCGCCCAGCCGATCATCAGCTGGATGAGCGGGGCCTTGAGGCTGCTGCCGGCGGGCACCGGCTGCGGCGCGGGGACGAACGGGTGGTAGTTGGCGCCCTTGATGAAGAACGCGCCCGCGATGATCACCACGAGCACCACGGCCACCTTGACGGCGACGACCACCGTGGTGACCCGGGCGGAGAGCTTCATGCCGACGACGAGGATGGCGGTGAGGACCAGGACCAGCGCGGCGGCCAGGATGTCGAAACCGAACCCGGAGGCACCGTCCCGGCCGCCGAGGTAGGCGGGCAGGTGCCAGCCGGCGTTGTCGAGCAGCGAGTGGATGTAGCCGGACCAGCCGACGGACACCACAGCCGTGCCGAGCGCGAGTTCCAGGACCAGGTCCCAGCCGATGATCCAGGCGGGGAACTCGCCGAGCGAGGCGTAGGAGAAGGTGTACGCCGATCCGGCGACCGGTACCGCGGAGGCGAACTCGGCGTAGCAGAGCGCGGCGAGCGCGCAGACCGCTCCGGCGACGACGAAGGAGAGCGCCACGGCGGGCCCCGCGGTGTTCCTTGCGGCCGTGCCGGTGAGGACGAAGATGCCGGTACCGATGATGACACCGACCCCGAAGACGGTCAGGTCGAGGGCGGACAGGGACTTCCGCAGCGCGTGCTCGGGTTCCTCGGTGTCCTGGATCGACTGCTCGACGTTCTTCGTCCTGAACAGCGAACTGGTCACGGGCCTACCTCCCACGCTTGTCGCCTCGACCTGGCTCGACATGATCGAGAGGGCTGGGGATGCGTATGCCCCGGCACTGGCAGGTTCACGCAGAAGGACCGGTTCCGCCACCCGTGGAAAGGGGCGGAACCGGTCCTTCTGCGGCGTGCGGGGACGCTGCGGACTCAGTCGCGGGCGGGCTGCACCGCCGAGTCCACCTCGGTGGCCGTACGCGAGAAGCGGCCGTCCAGCTCGGAGACGAGGCCGGTGACCTGACGGGCGATGTCGGGCGCGGTCAGGCCGATCTCCGCCATGACCTCGGCGCGTGAGGCGTGGTCGAGGAAGCGCGGCGGGATGCCGAAGTCGCGCAGCGGCACGTCGACGCCGGCGTCGCGCAGGGCCTGGGCGACGGCGGAGCCGACACCGCCGACGCGGGAGTTGTCCTCGACGGTGACGACCACGCGGTGGCGTTCGGCCAGCGGGGCCATGGCCTCGTCGACGGGCTTGACCCAGCGCGGGTCGACGACGGTGGTGGAGATGCCCTGCCGGTCCAGGAGGGCCGCGATCTCCAGGCACATCGGGGCGAGCGCGCCGACGGAGACGAGGAGCACGTCCGGGGTGTCGGTGCCGGGCTCGCGCAGCACGTCCATGCCGCCGACGCGGCCGACCGCGGGCACGGCGGGGCCCACGGCGCCCTTGGAGAAACGGACCACGGTGGGCGCGTCGTCGACCTCGACGGCCTCGCGCAGCTGGGCGCGGACCTGGTCGGCGTCGCGCGGGGCGGCCAGCCGCAGGCCGGGGACGACCTGGAGGATGGACATGTCCCACATGCCGTTGTGGGAGGCGCCGTCGGTGCCGGTGACCCCGGCCCGGTCCAGGACGAAGGTGACGCCGCACTTGTGCAGCGCCACGTCCATCAGCACTTGGTCGAAGGCACGGTTGAGGAAGGTGGCGTACACCGCGAAGACCGGGTGGACGCCCGCGTGGGCGAGGCCGGCCGCGGAGACGGCGCCGTGCTGCTCGGCGATGCCGACGTCGTAGACGCGGTCGGGGAAGGCCTTGGCGAACTTGTCCAGGCCGACCGGCTGGAGCATGGCCGCGGTGATGGCGACGATGTCCTCGCGCTCCTTGCCGAGCCTGACCATCTCCTCGCCGAAGACGGAGGTCCAGTCGGCGCCGGAGGCGGAGATCGGCAGCCCGGTGTCCGGGTGGATCTTGCCGACGGCGTGGAAGCGGTCGGCCTCGTCCTGGAGGGCGGGCTGGTAGCCGCGGCCCTTCTCGGTGAGGCAGTGCACGATGACCGGGCCGCCGAAGCGCTTGGCGCGGGTGAGCGCGGACTCCAGGGCCTCGATGTCGTGGCCGTCGATCGGGCCGACGTACTTCAGGCCCAGGTCCTCGAACATGCCCTGCGGGGCGATGAAGTCCTTCAGGCCCTTCTTCGCGCCGTGCAGCGTCTCGTACAGCGGCCTGCCGACGACCGGGGTGCGCTCCAGGACCTCGCGGGTGCGGGCGAGGAAGCGCTCGTAGCCGTCGGTGGTGCGCAGGGTGGCGAGGTGGTTGGCGAGACCGCCGATGGTGGGCGCGTAGGAGCGCTCGTTGTCGTTGACGACGATGACGAGCGGGCGGTCCTTGGCGGCGGCGATGTTGTTGAGCGCCTCCCAGGCCATGCCGCCGGTCAGCGCGCCGTCGCCGATGACGGCGGCGACGTGGGCGTCGCGCCCCAGGATCTGGTTGCCCTTGGCGATGCCGTCGGCCCAGCCGAGGACGGTGGAGGCGTGGCTGTTCTCGATGACGTCGTGCTCGGACTCGGCCTGCGAGGGGTAGCCGGACAGGCCGCCCTTCATCTTCAGCTTCGAGAAGTCCTGGCGGCCGGTGAGCAGCTTGTGCACGTAGGACTGGTGGCCGGTGTCCCACAGCACCTTGTCCTTGGGCGAGTGGAAGACCCGGTGCAGGGCGATGGTCAGCTCCACCACACCGAGGTTGGGGCCGAGGTGCCCGCCGGTCTTGGACACGGCGTCGACCAGGAAGGTCCGGATCTCCTGCGCCAGCTGGTCCAGCTCCTCCATGCTGAGCCGGTCCAGATCGCGCGGTCCCCTGATGCGGGTCAGCAGCGGCACCCGTGCCTCCTTGCAGTAGAGCTGATCGAGCTGTTGCCGGGCTTGTCGAGTCTAATGTTCCGCCCGGGCGCCCCGTGGCCGGGCGGTGGGTCGTAGGTCACGCGAACGGCTGTACCCCGGCGGGGGCCCTTCCATGGCCCGGCCGGGTGAGGCTTCCCCGCACGGCTGTGCCCGGCACCGCTTCGGCGCCGGGCACAGGTGTTCGGGTCGGGCGCGGTCAGGCGCGTCCGGCCGTCTTCTGGGTCTTGCGGGTGACCGAGTCGATGACGACCGTGGCCAGCAGGACCGCCGCGGTGATCATGTACTTGACCGGCTCGGCGATGGACTCCAGCTGGAGGCCGTACTGGATCGAGACGATGACCAGCACACCGAGCAGCGCGTTCCAGGTGCGGCCGCGGCCGCCGAAGAGGGACGTGCCGCCGATGACGGCCGCCGCGATGGCGTTCATCAGCAGGTCACCGGTGCCGGCGCTCTGGTTGGCCGAGGCGATCTTGGAGGCCAGGAACAGGCCGCCGACCGCCGCGAAACCGCCGGAGATCGCGAAGACCGAGATCCGGATCGCGGTGACGTTGATGCCCGCGCGGCGGGACGCCTCCACGCTGCCGCCGAGCGCGAAGACCTTGCGGCCGTAGGCGGTGCGGCGCAGCAGGAAGTCGGTGCCGATGAGGAACACCAGGAAGATCACCGTGGCCAGCGGCAGGCCCTTGTACTGGTTGTACATGAAGGCCGCGGCGAAGGAGATCACGGCGAGCAGCACGGTGCGCAGCACGGTGTCGCTCATCGGCCGGGACGGGATGCCCGCGGCCTCGCGGCGCCGGTTGCCCAGGAAGGAGGTGACGAAGAACACCACGACCACGATGAGCGCGAGCCCGTAGGCGGCGGCCACGTCCGAGAAGAAGTACGTGGTCAGCTTGCCGATCAGGCCGTCGCTGTCGAGGTTGATGGTGCCGTTCTCGCCCAGGATCTTGAGCATGAAGCCGAGCCAGAACAGCAGGCCGGCCAGGGTCACGGCGAACGCGGGCGCGCCGAGCACCGCGAAGAAGAAGCCGTGCAGGGCGCCGATGGCCGCGCCGGCGGCGACGGCGATGAGCACCGCGGCCCACTCGGGCCAGCCCTGGTTGACGGCGAGGACGGCGGCCAGGGCGCTCCCGGCGCCGCTGACGGAGCCGACGGACAGGTCGATCTCGCCGAGCAGCAGCACGAAGACGATGCCCACGGAGATCATGCCCGTGCCGACCATGGTGACGGTGATGTCGCTCAGGTTCTGCGCGGACAGGAACTGCGAGTTGAGGCTCTGGAAGACGACGCAGATGATGATCAGGCCGAGGATGACCGGGAGCGAGCCCAGTTCACCGGCCTTCATCTTCCGCTTGAACTCGCCGAGGTAGCCCGCCAGGCCCTGCTCGCGCACCAGCAGGCGCGGGTCGACCGCGGTCACCGCGGCGGCCGCGGCCTCGGGGTTCTCGACGGCCTGCTCGTCCTGCGCGGTGGCGGAGGTCTTGTCGATGCTCACTTGGATACCTCCCCGTTCGCGCGCGCCGCACGGCGGGTCACGGCGTTGTCGGTGGCGCCGGTGATGGCGGAGATGATCTCCTCCTGCGAGGTCGTCTTGACCTCGAAGACGCCGTTGTTGCGGCCCAGGCGCAGGACGGCGACCTTGTCCGCCACGGCCTTCACGTCGGCCATGTTGTGGCTGATGAGGATGACGGCGTGGCCGCGCTCGCGCAGCCGCTCGACGAGGTCGAGCACCTGGGCGGTCTGCTCGACGCCGAGGGCGGCGGTGGGCTCGTCCAGGATGACCAGCTTGGGCTCGCCGAGCATGGAGCGGGCGATGGCCACGACCTGGCGCTGGCCGCCGGAGAGCGAGGCGATCGGGATGCGCACGCTCGGGATGCGGATCGACAGGGTGCGCAGCAGCTCCTGGGAGCGGCGCTCCATCTCGACCTCGTCGAGCACGCCGAACCGCTTGAGTTCGCGGCCCAGGTAGAGGTTGCCGACGACGTCGATGTTGTCGCACAGCGCGAGGTCCTGGTAGACGGTCGCGATGCCGAGGCTCTGGGCGTCGTGCGGCTTGCTGATCTGGACGCGCTTGCCGTCCCACTCGATGGCGCCCTCATCGATGGGGTGCACGCCGGCGATCGTCTTGACCAGCGTGGATTTTCCGGCGCCGTTGTCGCCCACCAGGGCGACCACCTCACCGGCGTGGACCTCAAGCTCTACGTCGGTGAGCGCCTGAACGGCACCGAACCGCTTGGAGACCCCGCGCAACGCCAGCACGGGCGTAGCGGACACGTGAACCATCTCCTTCGCCGCCTGACCCGGCGGGAGGTTGTGCAGGAATGCTGGGTGGGTGGGTCGGGAGCGACCCGGGGATGTTCCGTCCGGCGCCCCGCGCCGAGCTTGCGGGGCTGAATGGTGCGCGGGGCGCCGGCGGAGCCGTGGGGCGGCCGGGGTCCGTACGGGCGGCCTCGTGGCGAGGTGCCGTACGCGGACCGGGGCGGGCCGCTCGTGCGCGGGCGGGGCCGGGCCGCTGTGCGCGGGGCCGGCCGGACCGCTTACTTGACGCCGTACTTGTCGCAGAAGGTCTTGTACTTGCCGGTGCAGATCTGGGCGGCGGTGTAGAAGCCCTCCTTGATGACCGTCTCGTTGACGTTGTCCTTGGTCAGCGAGATGACCGGGACCAGCAGCGCCGGGACGCCCTTGGTGCTGTCGCTGTCCACCTTGGTCTTGGCGATCGAGTCCAGGCCGGTGCCCTTGGCGAGGGCGACCGCCATCTCGGCGGCGACGTTCGCCTCCGTCGGGTAGGACTTGAAGATGCTCATGTACTGGTCGCCCGCGAGGATGCGCTGCACACCGGCGAGTTCGGCGTCCTGGCCGGTGACCGGGACGTTGACGCCCGCGGCCTTGAGGGCGGTGATGGCACCGCCGGCCATGCCGTCGTTGGCGGAGTAGACGCCCGCGATGTTCTTGGCGCCGACCGCGGAGATCGCCGCCTCCATCTCGGAGTTGGCGTTGTCCGGCGACCACTCCTTGGTGTCGTACTCCTTGGCGATGGTCACCTTGCCGTCGAGGGCGGCGTGGGCGCCCTTCTTGAACTGGGCGGCGTTCGGGTCGGTCACCGAGCCGTTGATCATGACGATCTTGCTCGACTTGGTGGCCTTGCTGCCCAGGGCCTTCAGCAGCGCCTCGCCCTGCGCCTTGCCGACCTCTTCGTTGTCGAAGGTGGTGAAGGCGTCGATCGGGCCCTCGGCCAGGCGGTCGTAGGCGACGACCTTGATGCCCTGGTCCTTGGCCTTCTGGATGGAGTTCTTGATGGCCTTGGCGTCCACCGCGTCCACGATGAGCACGTCCACCTTGTTGGTGATCATCGTGTCGACCTGCTGGCTCTGCAGGTTCGCGTTCTGCTGGGCGTTGTTGTAGAAGACCTTGCCCTTGTTGTTCGTCAGCTCCTTGATCTTCTTCTCGATCAAGGGCTTGTCGAACTGCTCGTAGCGAGCGGTCTTGTTCTCCGGCAGCAGCAGACCGACCTTGATGTCGTCGCCCTTCTTGGCGGCCGGGGCGGACGAGTTGGAGGAGTCGCTGTCCTTGGACTCCTTGGCACTGCCACAGGCGGCGAGCGAGACGGCCATGGCACCAGCGGCAACGGCGAAGGCCGCACGACGCATACGCGTGTTCACTTCCTCAAACCTCCCTGACGAGGCCGCGTCGTTGCGGCCGAGGTGGCTGGAAGTCAACTCGGCCACGCGTGCGACGTCAAGAAGTAAATCCTTAACGAGATGGCAACGGTGCCATACGTTCTCTAAGTGAAGGCAGGGGTCGCCGCCGCCAGGGTTCCGTCCAAAAGGGTGGAATCCCCCATCTCGCTGAGCGCCAGGGCGAGCGCCCCGAGCACCTCTGCCCGGCCGCCAAGTGCCCCCGGCAGTACGGACAGTTGGCGCGCGGCGCTGGGGATGGCATAGCGGCCCACGGACTCCCGGATGGGCCCGAGGACCAGCTCGCCCGCCTCGGCGAGATCACCGCCGAGGACCACCCGGCTCGGGTTGAGCAGGTTGCAGAGATTGGCGACCCCACTGCCGATGTGCCGGCCCACGTCGGCGATCACCCGGCGGCATCCCGGGTCCCCCTCGCGTGCCAGCCGGACGACGCCCTCCATGGTCAGCTCGGAGCCGTGGCTGGGCTGGAGCAGGGGCAGGACGTAGCGCGCGGAGGCGAAGGTCTCCAGGCAGCCGCGGTTGCCGCAGCGGCAGACCGGGCCGGACTCGTCGAGCGTGATGTGCCCGATCTCGCCGGCCGTGCCGCCGGGACCGCGGTAGATCTTCCCGTCGATCACGAGACCGGCGCCCACACCGCTGGCGATCTTGATGTACGCGAGGTCGCGGACCCCGCGCCCGCTCCCCCAGACCAGCTCGCCCAGGGCGCCGAGGTTGGCGTCGTTGTCCACGTGCACCGGCACGCCGAGGCGCCCCCGCAGCTCCTCGGCGGGCTTGATGCCGCCCCAGCCCGGCAGGATCGCCGTGGAGCCGAGCGTGCCGGATTCCACGTCGATCGGTCCGGGCACGCCGAGGCCCACCCCGGCGATCTTCGCCCGGTCCACCCCCGTGGCCGTGATCAGCCGGTTGACCAGCTCCTCCGCCCGGTCGAAGCCCTCGCCGGCGGAGGCGTCCACGTCCAGCGGCTCGGACTCCTCCGCGAGCACCTGGTGGGCGAGGTTCCCGATCGCGACCCGCAAATGGGTGTGCCCGAAGTCGACGCCGATCACGATCCCGGCGTCCCCGCTCAGGGAGACGCTGCGCGCCCGGCGGCCGCCCGCGGACGTGGGCGTGACCTGGACCGTTCCGCCGTCCTTCAGCTCCCGCACGATGTTGGAGACCGTCGCCGCGGACAGACCCGTGGTCCGTGCGATCTCCGCCTGGGTGAGGGATCCGGCAAGACGCACGGCACGTACGACCCGCTCCAGGTTGGCTCGGTGCAGCGACGACTGCGACCCTGGAGTCTCCACGACGACCTCCTGCGCGCGGGGCCGCTCCGGCGAGGCCCCGTCCATGTCCAACAAGTGAACTCTAAGATGAGCCGTTCGGGTTGCCTCCCGTCAAGAGGTTGAACCGTTTCCGGGGACAGGAACCACCGCGCGGAGCCGTGGTGACATGCGCGGGAGAGGGCCCGAAGGCGCGTCCGGGCACGCCGGAGCCGCCCCCGGCGGGCCGGGGGCGGCTCGGTAGGCGGCGCGGGCGGAGGGGGCCGGGAGCCCCGTCGGGCTATTTCAGGGCGCCTGCCGTCAGGCCCTGCACCACCTGGCGCTGGAAGATGATGTACGCCGCCAGGACCGGCAGCATCGCCATCACCAGACCGGCGAAGAGCCCGGACCAGTCACCCTTGTAGCCCTGGCTGACGGCCAGCTGGACCAGGCCCTGGGTGAGCACGCGCTTGTCCGGATCGGTGTTCAGCACGGTAGGCAGGATGTACTGGTTCCACTGCCCCAGGAAATTGAAGATCCCGACGCTGATCAGACCGGGCTTGGCCATCGGCAGCATGATCTGGAAGAAGGTCCGGGTGTGCGAGGCGCCGTCCACGAATGCGGCTTCCGCCACCGAACTCGGCAGCGACCGGAAGAACGCCGTCAGGAAGAACACCGTGAAAGGCAGCGAGTAGGCGATGTAGACCAGGATCAGCCCGTGGATGGTGTTCAGCAGCCCCATGTTGTTCACGACATAGAACAACGGCACCAGCGCGAGAATGACCGGAAAACTCATTCCGGCGATGAACAGGTAGTAGATGAACCGGTTGCCCGGGAACTCGAAGCGGGCCAGTACATAGGCCGCCATCGAGCCGAGGACCAGGGTGCCGACGAGCGAGCCCCCGACCACCAGGACCGTGTTCAGGAAGTAGTCGCTCATGTGCGCGTCGTTCCACGCCCGCGACCAGTTGCCGAAGTGCAGGGTGTCGGGCAGCGCCCAGGGCGAGCTGAAGATGGCGCCGTCGGACTTGAAGGACGTCATCACCGCCCACACCAGCGGCAGGACGACCATGATCGCCCAGATGATCAGGACCCCGTGCGAGAAGACGTTGAGGACACCGCCCTCCCTCTTCTTGCGGGGCGTCTTCTCCTGCGGGGAGCCGGTCTTGCCGACCGCGACGCCGGGCTCGGCCGGTACGGGGGCGGGGGTCTCGGTGGTTTCCATGATCAGAACTCCAGCCGCTCGCGCCGGCCCAGCTTCATCACGACGGCCGAGAAGAGCAGTGTGACGACCAGCAGGGCGACGCCGATCGTGGTGGCGTAGGCGGCCTGACCGTCACGGAACGCCTTCTGGTACACGTACAGGACCATGACGGTGGTCGAGTAGTCGGGGCCGCCGGGGCCGGTCGTCATGATCTGTACGACCGCGAACGACTCGGCGCCGAGCGCGAGGATGCCCATGTAGACCCAGCCGGACTGCACGGTGTCCCACAGCAGCGGCAGGGTGATGCGGAAGAAGGTGGTGAAGCGGCTCGCGCCGTCGAGCAGCGCCGCCTCGTACAGGTCCGCCGGGATGGAGGCCATGGCCGCCGAGAAGAGGACCACGAAGAAGCCGGTGGTCGACCAGACGAGCACGGCCATCACGCACCACAGGGCGAGGTCCGGGTCGCCCAGCCACAGCGGCTGGAGACTGCCGAGCCCGATCCCGCGCAGCAGCGAGTTGATCGCTCCGCTGTCCGGGTTGTACGCGAAGGCGAACAGCAGGGCGACGATGGCGATCGACAGCACCTGCGGGAAGAAGTAGACGATCTTGTAGAAGGAGGAGCCGCGGACCCCGCTGATGGCCGGGCCGCCCTTCCTGCGCCGTCCGCCGACATTGATCATGAAGGAGAAGAACAGCGCGAGCCCGATCGTCACCACCGGCAGCACCAGGGCGAACAGCAGGCTGTGCTGCAACGACTTCCAGAAGATCTCGTCGTCGAACATCCTCTTGTAGTTGTCGACGCCGACCATCTTGAAGTCGGGGCTCAGGCCGGTCCAGTCCGTGAACGAGTAGTAGATGGACTGGATGAACGGCCAGATGACGAAGAGCGCGTACAGCCCCAGGGGTACCACCAGGAACCCCACGATGAACCGGTACTTGCCGTGCTGCATTGCTAGCGACCCCGATCTGAAGGGCGGACGGTGCCGCCAGGGCCCGTCCGGCGGTCTGACCGACCGCCGGGCGGGCCCTGGTGACGGACCCTCACTGGTGCTTGTAGTGCTTGATCGACGTGTCCTTGGCGGCCTCGTCGGCGAAGCCCTGGATCTTCTTGATGGTCTCCGCCGGGGTGGCGCGGCCGGCCATCATCTCGCCCAGACCGGCCACACCGATCTTCTCCTTCTGCAGCTGCACGTACCAGTCCTGCAGGCGCGGGTTCAGCACGTTGGAGCCGGCCTTCTCCAGCGCGGCCACGCCCGACTTCAGACCCGGGGTCAGGTCGATGCCGGTGGTGCCGCCGTTGTACGCGGTCAGCGACTTCACCTTGGCGGTGAAGTTCTTCGAGGAGGCCTCGCTGAGCATGATGCGCAGCTGCTCCATGCCGCCCTCGGTGTTCGCGGCTTTGGCCGGGACGATGAAGGGCTCACCGCCGGAGGCCCAGATCGTGCCGAAGGGCATCTTGTCGGAGCCGTCGAGGCCGGTGGGCGCGGAGACGGCGAGGCTGAAGTCCGAGGGGATGACGTTCGCGGACTCGTTCTCCACCCAGGAGCCGTTCGGGATGAACAGCGCCTTGCCCTTGGCCCACGCGGTCTGCGACTGGATGTGGTCCAGACCGGGGGTGCCCTTGAGGATGAAGCCCCGCTTGTACAGCTCGTAGTACGCCTCGAAGCAGGCCTTGACGGCCGGGTGCTTCCAGGCGTTGGGCTCCAGGTTGTCGATGGCGTCCAGGACCTCGCGGCCGCCGACCTTGCCGATCATCGGGTAGAGCGAGAACGGGAGGTAGTACGGGTACTTGCCCGCGTAGGTCCAGCCCGCCATGCCCTTCTTCTGGGCCTTCTGGCAGACCTTGATCATCTCGTCCCAGGTCTCGGGGTACTTCTCGTCCAGCGAGTCCAGGGCCTTCTGCGAGTACCAGACGCCGTAGACCGTGTAGGCGTAGTAGAGGATCCAGACCGGCTTGCCGTCGAACTGGCCCATCTCCACGATGCCCGGCCGCAGCGTGTCGCGGACCTTCTTCGCCGGGTCGTCGTAGGAGGGCGCGTCCAGCAGCGGGGTGAGGTCGGCGAGCTGGTTCTTGCCGACGAGCACGCCCATGTCCATCTGCTCGGCGCCGGAGTTGTCGATGAGGTCCGGCGGGTTGCCCTGGTTGAAGCGGGGCTGGAGCGTGGACTGGATCTTCTGGGTGGTGGTGAACTTGACCTTCGCCTTCGGGAAGTTCTTCTGGTAGATCTGCGTGGCGTCCTTGGCGTACTCGGAGCCGAAGCCGCCGTCGAACAGGACGAATTCCATCTGCGCGCTGTCGTTGACGCCGAGCGGGTTCTTGGCCGTCTTCTTGCCCGCCTTGGCCTTGTCCTGGCCGTCGCCGCCGCCGCTGGCGCACGCGGACAGGAAGCTCATCGCGGGTACGGAGACCAGGCCGAGGGCCGCGGACCTCTTGATCAGGGAACGGCGGCCGACGCCCCCGTGGTTCTCGGCGGAAGTGGATCCCATGCGCAAGTCCTCGCCTTCTCCAGGACTCAGGCGGTGAACCGGATCCTCCCCGGCACCGCGGTAGGCCAAGCTCGTGCAATAAGTACTTCGTGCGTCATCCACCGGGATCGCTGGGAAAACAAGGAGGCCGACGCGTTTCGCACGTCGAACCACCTTTCCGGCTCCCCCCGGGTCCGCCGCCGACCGGTCGAACGGCTTCACGGACGCCGACAGGTATAGTCCACTTCAGGCGGACGGAGCAAGATCGAACGCAAGGTTCACTGTCGGTCTTTTCCGAGTTGAGACCTCGCGGAAATATGAACCCCCTGTGGGGTCCCTTGACGGAAATATCCGGGACTTCACGCCCGAATGCCGCACCCAACACCCTTGACATCTCTGGCCACTTGACTCCCTACTGGAGCTTGCGCCGAATTTGACAACGTTGTCCGGCGCTTTGGAGAACCAGGGAGGGTGCCCTCGTATGCAGCGCAGAGTACGGCACAGATGGGGTCCGGCGGTCGTCGTCACGGCCGCCTTCGTCCTGGCCGCCGGGTCCCAGGGGGCGGCGGTCGCACTTCCCGGCAAGGCCCCGGTGGCCGACCGGGAGTTCGCGTCCTCGTTCGAGTCCGGCGATCCGGCACCGGACTGGCTCAGCACGGTCGACACCGCCCCGGACGGCGGCAAGCGCGCCTCGGGCGTGGACGGCGGCTACAGCACCGGCATCCCGGGCAACGTCGACGACCACGTCACCGACCTCCGGGCCAGCTCGGAGAACAGCGGGTCGGGCGAGGTCAAGGAGAACCTCGTCGACGGCGAGCCGGGCACCAAGTGGCTCACCTTCGAGTCCACCGGCTGGGTGGAGTTCGATTTCGACAAACCCGTGAAGATCACCCGTTACGCCCTCACCTCCGCCAACGACTACGGCGAGCGTGACCCGAAGGACTGGACGCTCAAGGCCTCCGCCGACGGCAAGGACTGGAAGAGCGTCGACAGCCGCTCCGGCGAGTCCTTCGCCCAGCGTTTCCAGACGAAGACGTACGATCTGGCCGCGCCCGCGGAGTACCAGCACTTCCGGCTGGAGATCACGAAGAACAACGGCGCCTCGAACATACTCCAGCTCGCCGATGTCCAGTTCTCCACCGGCGACGACGGCGGCACGGTCCCCCAGGACATGCTCTCCCTCGTCGACCGCGGCCCCAGCGGCTCCCCGACCGCGAAGGCCGGCGCGGGCTACACGGGCAAGCGGGCGCTGCGCTACGCCGGCCGGCACACCGCCAAGGGCCGCGCCTACTCGTACAACAAGATCTTCGACGTGAACCTCAAGGTGACCCGGGACACCCAGCTGTCCTACCGCCTCTTCCCGTCGATGGCCGACGGCGACCGCGACTACGACGCCACGAACGTCTCCGTCGACCTCGCCTTCACCGACGGCACCTACCTGAGCCGGCTGGGCGCCACCGACCAGCACGGCTTCGGACTGAGCCCGCAGGCGCAGGGCGCGGCCAAGACGCTGTACGTCAACCAGTGGAACAACGTGGTGTCGCGGATCGGGTCGGTCGCGGCCGGCAAGACCGTCGACCGCGTGCTGCTCGCCTACGACTCCCCGAGCGGTCCGGCGAAGTTCCGCGGCTGGCTGGACGACGTGTCGATCAAGCGGGTCGCGCCCGAGCGGCCCAAGGCGCACCTGGCCGACTACGCGCTGACCACCCGCGGCACCAACTCCAGCGGCAGCTTCTCGCGCGGCAACAACTTCCCCGCGACCGCGATGCCGCACGGCTTCAACTTCTGGACCCCGGTCACCAACGCGGGCTCGCAGAGCTGGCTGTACGAATACGCACGTGCGAACAACAGCGACAACCTGCCCACCGTCCAGGCGTTCGCCGCGAGCCACGAGCCGAGCCCCTGGATGGGTGACCGGCAGACGTTCCAGGTGATGCCGTCGGCGGCGTCCGGCACCCCGGACACCGGCCGCACCGCCCGCGCGCTGCCCTTCCGGCACGAGAACGAGACCGCGCACCCCTACTACTACGGCGTGCGGTTCGAGAACGGTCTGAAGGCCGAGATGGCCCCGACCGACCACGCGGCGGCGCTGCGCTTCACCTACCCGGGTGACGACGCGAGCGTCCTGTTCGACAACGTCACCGACCAGGGCGGCCTGACGCTGGACAAGGAGCACGGTGTCGTCACCGGCTTCTCGGACGTGAAGTCCGGGCTGTCCACCGGCGCCACCCGGCTCTTCGTCTACGGCGTCTTCGACAAGCCCGTCCAGGACGGCTCCTCCAGCGGGGTCAAGGGCTACCTGCGCTTCGACACCGGCAAGGACCACGCCGTCACCCTGCGCCTGGCCACCTCGCTCATCAGCGTGGACCAGGCGAAGGACAACCTGCGCCAGGAGATCCCGGACGGCACCACCTTCGACACCGTCAGGGCACGCGCCCAGCGCACCTGGGACCGGCTGCTCGGCAAGGTCGAGGTCCAGGGCGCCACACCGGACCAGCTGACCACGCTGTACTCCAGCATGTACCGGCTCTACCTGTACCCGAACTCGGGCTTCGAGAAGGTCGGCGGCAAGGACCGGTACGCCTCCCCGTTCTCGGCGATGACCGGCGAGGACACGCCGACGCACACCGGCGCGAAGATCGTCGACGGCAAGGTGTACGTCAACAACGGCTTCTGGGACACCTACCGCACCACGTGGCCCGCGTACTCGCTGCTGACGCCCTCGCAGGCCGGTGAGATGGTCGACGGGTTCGTGCAGGGGTACAAGGACGGCGGCTGGACCTCGCGCTGGTCCTCCCCCGGCTACGCCGACCTGATGACCGGCACCTCCTCGGACGTGGCCTTCGCCGACGCGTACGTCAAGGGTGTCCCGATGGACGCCCGGGCGGCGTACGAGGCGGCCCTCAAGAACGCCACCGTCGTGCCCCCGACCTCCGGTGTGGGCCGCAAGGGCATGAGCACCTCGCCCTTCCTCGGCTACACCAGCACGGCCACCGGCGAGGGCCTGTCGTGGGCCATGGAGGGCTACGTCAACGACTATGGCATCGCGAAGATGGGCGAGGCCCTCTACCGGAAGACGGGCCAGAAGCACTACAAGGACGAGGCGCAGTACTTCCTCAACCGCGCCCAGGACTACGTGAAGCTGTTCGACTCGAAGGCGGGCTTCTTCCAGGGCAAGGACGCCAAGGGCAACTGGCGCGTCGACTCCGCGAAGTACGACCCGCGCGTGTGGGGCTACGACTACACGGAGACCGACGGCTGGGGCTACGCCTTCACCGCCCCGCAGGACAGCCGGGGCCTGGCCAACCTGTACGGCGGCCGCAAGGGCCTGGCGGACAAGCTCGACACGTACTTCGCCACCCCGGAGACGGCGACCTCCGAGTTCGCCGGCTCCTACGGCGGGATCATCCACGAGATGACCGAGGCGCGGGACGTGCGCATGGGCCAGTACGGCCACTCCAACCAGGTCGCCCACCACGTCACGTACATGTACGACGCGGCCGGGCAGCCGTGGAAGGCGCAGGAGAAGATCCGCGAGGTGCTCTCCCGGCTCTACGTCGGCAGCGAGATCGGCCAGGGCTACCACGGTGACGAGGACAACGGCGAGCAGTCGGCCTGGTACCTCTTCTCCTCGCTCGGCTTCTACCCGCTGGTCATGGGCAGCGGCGACTACGCCATAGGCTCCCCGCTGTTCACCAAGGCGACCGTGCACCTGGAGAACGGCCACGACCTGGTCGTGAAGGCGCCGCGGAACAGCGCGAAGAACATCTACGTGCAGGGTGTCCGGTTCAACGGCAAGAAGTGGAACTCCACCGACCTGCCGCACTCCCTGCTCTCCAAGGGCGGTGTGCTGGAGTTCGACATGGGCCCGCGGCCCTCGAAGTGGGGCACGGCCGAGAACGCCGCGCCCGTGTCGATCACCACCGGCGACAAGGCACCGGCGCCGCGCGCGGACGTGCTCAAGGGCGACGGCGCGCTGTTCGACGACACCTCGTCGACGGACGCCACGGTGACCCAGGTGGACCTGCCGGTCACCGGCTCCGTCAAGGCCCTCCAGTACACGCTGACCTCGTCGGGCGACCGCGGCAGGGCCCCGGCGGGCTGGACGCTCCAGGCGTCGTCGGACGGCACGCACTGGAAGACGGTGGACCGCCGCTCGGGCGAGTCCTTCGCCTGGGACAGGCAGACCCGGCCGTTCACGATCGCCTCGCCGGGCACCTACCAGAAGTACCGGCTGGTGCTCGACGGTGCCTCGACGCTGGCGGAGGTGGAGCTGCTGGCCTGACGCACACCCGGTGTGCGGCACAGCACAAGGGGCGGGTCCTGGCGGGCCCGCCCCTTTCGTGCTGCCGGTGTTCGGCTCAGCCGGTCACTTCACCGCGAGGGCGAAGACGTGCAGGTCGGTGTCGGACGGCAGCTTCACCGACCGGATCCGCAGGCCCGCCGGGGCCTCGAAGGGCCGGGTGGCGAACACGTAGGTGGCCACCGGGTCCTTGTCGGCTCCCGCGACGTTGCGGTACGCCGTCCTGGCGACGACCGTGTTGCCGTACTGGACGGTGCCGCCGCCCCCGCCGACGGTCCAGTCGGTGAAGGAGAGGTCGGTGGTGGCCGTGGTGCCGTCGGTGTAGGTGACGGTGGCCTTGGTCTGCTGGTTTCCGTTGACCGCGCTGCCGACGAAGGACAGCGCGGACGCGGGGGCGGACAGGGTGATCGTCTGGCCGGCCGCGGACACGTTGTCCGGGCGGCCGCCGGGCGAGTCGGGCCAGGTGAACGCCAGGCCGTCCACGGTGCCCTGCCCGCCCGGGGTGAGACCGGCCGCGGCGAGGGCCTGGCGGGAGTAGCTCCAGCCGCCGCCGTCGAAGTCGGCCTCGTCGTGGTCGCCCGCGTCGTCGGAGACGCCGGTGTTGTTCCGGGCGGCGAGCAGGGTGCCGGGTGCCGCGAGGGTCAGGGCCACGGGCTGCTCGTAGGACTGCCCGCCCGAGGTGACCGTGACCTTCACGTCGTAGAAGCCCTGCGCGGTGTCCTTCCCGGCGGTGAGGGTGATCTCCTGGGAGCCGCCCGTCACGGTGCCCTCGGCGGGGCTCGCGGTGACACCGGCCGGTGCCTCGGCCCGGAAGCGCACGTCGGGGCCCTGCCCGCCGTTCAGCGACAGGGCGCGGAGGGAGACCTTGGTGCTCTCGCCGGGGGCGAGCGTCGCCGTGGTGGGGCCGACGCCGATCTGGTACGGCTGCTCGCCCTGCCGGAAGGACGGCGGCGCCGCGGCCGGGTCGCTGCCCCAGGCGCGGTTCGGGGTGGAGGAGAGGGTGTAGTCCAGGCGTCCGCCGTCACGGACGAAGGAGGCGGGCAGCCACGGCCGCTCGCTGGTGCGGCCGTTCACCTTCAGCGACTGCACGTACGGCGATCCGGCGGCCGCTCCCCGGGCGCGGACCGAGATGTCGCCGCCGTGCGGGCGGTGGATCTCGGCGCGCTCGAACAGCGGTGAGGCGAGGACGAGTTCGGAGCGGGAGGGGACCTGCGGGTACATGCCGAGGGCGGAGAAGACGTACCACGACGACATGGCGCCGAGGTCGTCGTTGCCGGGGATGCCGCCGGGCTCGGTCGTCCACAGCTGCCGCATGGCGGCGCGGACGGTCTCCTGCGCCTTGTAGGGCGCGCCCGCGTAGTCGTACAGGTAGGGGACGTTGATCGACGGCTCGTTGTCCATGGCCGCCTTGGCGCCACCGCCTCCGGTGAACGCCCAGCCGCCGTCCGCGGTGTGGAAGAAGGCGTCGAGCCGGGCGAGGGCCTTGTCCCGGCCGCCCATGGCCGCGAACAGCCCGGCCGGGTTGTGCTGGACCATCCAGGTGTACTGGGCCGCCGTGCCCTCGACGAAGCCGTTGCCGGTGTCCGGGGTGAAGCCGGTGACCCAGCTCCCGTCGGCCTTGCGGTTGGCGATGTAGCCGCCGGAGTCGGTGGCGGCGATGTTGAAGTTGTTCTGCCACCACTGGGCGCGGCCGGCGAAGGTGTCCGCCGTCTTCTTCTGGCCGGCCGCGGCGGCGAGCTGGGACAGGGAGAAGTCGGCGGTGGACATCTCCAGGGTCTCCGCGGCGCCGCCCCAGGCGTTGGAGACGGACGGCATGTAGTGCAGCTTCAGGTACTTGTCGAGCGAGGGGCGCTGACCGGCGGAGAGCACCGGCTTGCCCGCCGCCGACAGGTCCTGCTCCGTCGGGACGGTGGCCGCCTTCACCAGGGACGCGAGCGCGCCCTTCAGGTCGAAGTCGGTGCCGCCGAAGGCGCGGATGCCGGCCAGCGCGGTGGGCGAGGGGTCGCCGTTCATGACGTGGGTGCCGCTCGCGCCGTGCAGCCAGCGGTCCCACGTGCCGCCGTTCTGCCCGGCCAGCTCGTACAGGGACTGGGCGATGTCCGAGCCGGTGCGCGGGCTGAGCAGCGTCAGCAGCTGCACCTGGTCGCGGTAGACGTCCCAGCCGGAGAAGGTGCCGTACTGCGCCTGGTGGCCGCGGCCGACGGTGTGCACCTTGCCGTCGGCGCCCCGGTAGCGGCGGTCGGCGTCGCTGATGACGTTCGGGTGCAGCAGGGCATGGTAGAGCGCGGTGTAGAAGGTGGTGCGCTCGTCGGCGGTGCCGCCGCCGACCTGGATCGCGCCCAGCCGCTCGCGCCATGCGCGGCGGGCCGCCTCCCGCACGGAGTCGAAGGAGCGCCGGGGCGGGTTCTCGGCGGCGAGGTTGGCGGCGGCGCCGGCCTGGCTGACGTAGGAGATGCCGACCTTGACGCCGACCGGGCCGGTGCCGGGGGCGAACTCGACGTAGCCGCCTGCGCCCTTGCCGGCCACCGGCCGCCCGCCGTGCGAGAAGCCGCCGGTGCCGCCGGTGGCCGAGGTCGCGCCGGGGCTCACCTTGTCGTCCTGCCAGGTGCCGGTCGCCTTGAACGGCCGGTCGAAGCGGGCGGTGAAGTACAGGGTGTAGTAGGCGCGTTGCCCCTCGGGGTCGAGGTAGCCGCAGAAGTTCCCGGAGGTCACCGAGCCGGATACGGTCCGGGTGGCCGGGTCGATGGTGACCGAGGAGTCGGTCGAGCCGACCTCGGAGTTGGCGGTGCGGATCAGCAGCGAGGCGGGCTTGTCCGCGGGGTAGGTGAAGCGCGCCGAGCCGGTGCGGGCCGTGGCGGTGAGGTCGGCGGTGACGCCGGAGGCCAGGCCCACCTTGTAGTGGCCGGGCTCGGCCGTCTCGTCGGTGTGCTGGAAACCGGAGGCGTAGACGGCGTCCTTGGTGTCGCTCGCCGGTGAGGTGGTGACCTGTCCGGCGTAGGGGAAGAACGGGATGTCACCGCTGCCGCCCGCGCAGCCGGTGCCGGACATGTGGGTGAGGCTGAAGCCGCGGACGCGGGTGGCGTCGTAGTGGTAGCCGCCGGGGGCGGTCGTGCGGGTGGCGTCGCCGCGGGTGGTCTCCGGGCTGAAGGAGAGCATGCCGAAGGGGGTGACGGCGCCCGGGAAGGTGTCGCCGCCGTTCTTCGTGCCGATCAGCGGATCGACGTACGGCGTGGGGTCCTCGGCCAGGGCGGGGCTGGATCTGCCGGGTGTGGTGGCCGCCGCGAGGGCGGGGGTGGCTCCGCCGGCCGCGAGTGCGGCGGCCAGCAGCAGGGACAGGGAACGGAAGCGCATGACGCGGCCCCTCCTCCTCCGGACGGGTCGCGCACCACGGGTCACACAAGCCGCAGGGACAGTAGCGCGCGCCGGTGGTACAGCGGAAGACCCCGTGCTCCCCCTGACGCGCGCCGCCACTCACACGGGTGGCCCGGCGCCAAGTTGCTTGACATCGTTGTCGGTTGGGGCGGTAAAGTCATGTACAGACCACACAGACAACGTTGTCGCACCACGGTTCCCACTCAAGCCAGCATCATCCGGGCAGCCGCCTTCCCCCCTTCGCCTGCCCGGCTCGCGGGCTCGGTGTCCTCGGCGCACGAGGCACCGGGTCCGCCCGAGCGTGTCCGCGCGCGACCCCGCCGGCGTACCGGCGGACGCGCTGTCCCGCGCCGTGTGCGCGCGAGGGCCGCACCCCCGTCGCCAGGGGTGCGGCCCTCTTCTGCCGTGCCGGACCGCTTACTTGCGGATCAGGCTGCGCAGCACGTACTGCATGATGCCGCCGTTGCGGTAGTAGTCCGCCTCACCGGGGGTGTCGATGCGCACGACCGCGTCGAACTCGACGCCGGTGTCGGTGGTGACCTTCACCGTGCGCGGGGTGGTGCCCTCGTTCAGCTCGGTCACGCCGGTGATGGAGAAGGTCTCCTCACCGGTCAGGCCGAGGGAGGCCGCGGTGTGGCCCTCGGGGAACTGCAGCGGCAGGACGCCCATGCCGATCAGGTTCGAGCGGTGGATGCGCTCGTAGGACTCGGCGATGACGGCCTTGACGCCGAGCAGCGCGGTGCCCTTCGCGGCCCAGTCGCGCGAGGAGCCCGAGCCGTACTCCTTGCCCGCGAGGACGACGAGCGGGATGTCCTGCTCGATGTAGTTGCGCGAGGCGTCGTAGATGAAGGCGACCGGGCCGCCGTCCTGGGTGAAGTCGCGGGTGTAGCCGCCCTCGGTGCCCGGCGCGATCTGGTTGCGCAGGCGGATGTTGGCGAACGTGCCGCGGATCATCACCTCGTGGTTGCCGCGGCGCGAGCCGTAGGAGTTGAAGTCGCGGCGCTGCACGCCGTGCTCCGTGAGGTACTGGCCCGCCGGGGTGTCGGCCTTGATCGCGCCGGCCGGGGAGATGTGGTCGGTGGTGACCGAGTCGCCCAGCTTGGCGAGGACGCGGGCTCCGGTGATGTCCTCGACCGGCTCCGGCTCCTGGCCCATGCCCTCGAAGTACGGGGGCTTGCGGACGTAGGTGGACTCGGCGTCCCACTCGAAGGTGTTGCCGGTCGGGATCGGCAGCGACTGCCACTGGGCGTCGCCGGCGAACACGTCGGAGTAGGACTTGGAGAACATGTCCTCGCCGATGGCGTTGGCGACGACGTCGTTGACCTCGGACTCGCTCGGCCAGATGTCCTTCAGGTGGACCGGGTTGCCGTCCTGGTCGACGCCGAGGGCGTCCTCGGTGATGTTCACCTTCATGGAACCGGCGATGGCGTAGGCGACCACCAGCGGCGGGGACGCCAGGTAGTTCATCTTGACGTCGGGGTTGATCCGGCCCTCGAAGTTGCGGTTGCCGGACAGGACCGAGGTGACGGCCAGGTCGTGGTCGTTGACCGCCTTGGAGACCTCCTCCGGCAGCGGGCCGGAGTTGCCGATGCAGGTGGTGCAGCCGTAGCCGACGAGGTTGAAGCCCAGCTTGTCCAGGTACGGGGTCAGGCCGGCCTTGTCGTAGTAGTCCATGACCACCTTGGAGCCCGGCGCCAGCGTGGTCTTCACCCACGGCTTGCGGGTCAGGCCCTTCTCCACCGCCTTCTTGGCCACCAGCGCGGCGGCGACCATGACGTACGGGTTGGAGGTGTTGGTGCAGGAGGTGATGGCCGCGACGGTGACCGCACCGTGGTCCAGCTCGTAGGTCGTGCCGTCGGGGGCGGTGACCGGAACCGGGTTGGACGGGGCGCCGTTCGGGTGGACGGCCGGGGCGTCGGAGGCCGGGAAGGACTCCACGCCCGCCTCGTCGACGCTGTCGACGTAGTTGCGCACGTCCTGCTTGAACTGCTCGGCGGCGTTCGCCAGGACGATGCGGTCCTGCGGGCGCTTGGGGCCGGCGATGGAGGGCACGACGGTGGACAGGTCCAGCTCGAGCTTCTCGGAGTAGTCCGGCTCGGCGTTCGGGTCCAGCCACAGGCCCTGCTGCTTGGCGTACGCCTCGACGAGCGCGAGCTGCTGCTCGGGGCGGCCGGTCAGACGCATGTAGTTGATGGTCTCGGCGTCGATCGGGAAGATCGCGGCGGTGGAGCCGAACTCCGGCGACATGTTGCCGATGGTGGCGCGGTTGGCGAGCGAGGTGGCGGCCACGCCCTCGCCGTAGAACTCGACGAACTTGCCGACCACACCGTGCTTGCGCAGCATCTCGGTGATGGTGAGCACCAGGTCGGTGGCGGTGGTGCCGGCGGGCAGCTCGCCGGTCAGCTTGAAGCCGACGACGCGCGGGATCAGCATGGAGACCGGCTGGCCGAGCATGGCGGCCTCGGCCTCGATGCCGCCGACGCCCCAGCCGAGGACGCCGAGGCCGTTGACCATGGTGGTGTGCGAGTCGGTGCCGACCAGGGTGTCGGGGTAGGCCTTCCCGTCGCGGACCATGACGACGCGGGCCAGGTGCTCGATGTTGACCTGGTGCACGATGCCGGTGCCGGGCGGGACGACCTTGAACTCGTCGAAGGCGGTCTGGCCCCAGCGCAGGAACTGGTAGCGCTCCTTGTTGCGGCCGTACTCCAGCTCGACGTTCTGCTGGAAGGCGTCGTTGGTGCCGAACTTGTCGGCGATGACGGAGTGGTCGATGACCAGCTCGGCCGGGGCCAGCGGGTTGATCTTCGCCGGGTCGCCGCCCAGCTCCTTGACGGCCTCACGCATGGTCGCGAGGTCCACGACACAGGGGACGCCCGTGAAGTCCTGCATGATCACGCGGGCCGGCGTGAACTGGATCTCCTGCGACGGCTGGGCCTGCGAGTCCCAGCCGCCGAGGGCGCGGATGTGGTCGGCGGTGATGTTCGCGCCGTCCTCCGTGCGGAGCAGGTTCTCCAGCAGGACCTTCAGGCTGTAAGGCAGTCGGGCCGAGCCCTCGACCTTGTCAAGCCGGAAGATCTCGTACGACTCGTCGCCCACCTGCAGCGTGCTGCGGGCGTCGAAGCTGTTCGCCGACACGACAGTCTCCTTCATTGATGTGCGCGTACCACCACGATCCTGCCGCCACGCCATCCCGGCCAGTCCGCTAAGGTAGACCTAAGTTAGGTGACCCTTACTTGGGTGGCGGCGGTGGTGCTCCTCGGCAGATATCTCGATGTCGAGATAACTCTAGTACATGGGGGCCGGAAGGTCATGCGCGGCCGGTGACCGATCTCTCGCAGCCGCCGCGGTCGACACCACGTAGGCCGCCACGGCCGGCGGGGCTCCCAGCGCCTCCGCCACGCCGACGGCGAGAGCCGGACCAGCCGGACTCGCCACGCCGAGGTCACGGCCGGCGCGTTCGCCCGGGACCGGCGGTCGCCCGGCGAATGCTGCCGGCATCAGTGCCCGCTCCAGCTCCTCCGCGCCCCCGTCCCCCACGGCATCCGGCCCGTCCACGGTCGATCCAAGGCGACATGCCTCGCTTCCGCCATGCGTTCCCGTGACCGCACGTCCCGCCGTGGGGCTTCTACAGCGTGACCGGTGCCGCACCCGCGCCGAGCGCGACCAGCACCGAGCCGGTCACATCGCCCGCGCCATGAGGGCGCACGGGCACCAACGCGGGACGGCCGACGCAGAAGGCGGTCGTCGAGGCGCCCACCGGTACGGTGCCGGGCCCGGGCCCGGCGAGCAGAGCCCCGCCTGTGTCGGTCCGTACCGCCAGGACCGGCCCGGCGCCGCGGCCCGCGCCGGGCAGCAGCGCCAGCGGCCCGAAGCCCGTCTGCCGTACGGCCGACAGGGGCTGCCAGGTCCGGCCGCTCCCGGTCAGCCGCTCGACGACGATCTGCGCGCTCTCGGGTACCCGGTAGGCGAGCACCAGCGAGCCGTCCGCCGCGCTCGCGGCCGACGGCGCCTCGGCGGGTGGCGCGCTCAGCCGCAGCGGACCGCGGTAGCGCACCTCGGCTCCGGGTGCGGACTGGGCCCACCCGTGGACGGCGCCGCGCCCGGCGGCGAAGACATGGATGCGACCGGTGCCGTCGACGGCGGCGGTGAGCCCCTCCTGCACCTGGCCGCCGGCCAGGTTCCGCCACGGCGACCAGTGCCCCGCCGTGTCCCGCACCCGCGTACTGAGGCCCTTGGAGGCGTTCCGCACGAAGACGTGGACGCGGCCGTCGCGGCCCAGGACCGCCGTCGGCGGCCCGACCCGGCGGCCGCGGACCGGGCTGCGCTCGGGATTGCCGAGACTGCTCCACGTCTCGGGGAACGGCCCCCCGGCGGAGTGCTGCTCGAGGAAGACGACTTCCCGCGTGTTGCCGGCCGACGCGGCGCCCAGCCCGGAGAAGCGAAGCCCGAACAACAGGTCCCGCCTGCCGGAGAGTGTGACGACGCTCAGCGCCGGGGCCAGCGGGCCGCCCCCGAGGTCTTCCGGGGGGCTCCATGCCGCCTTGCCCGCCACGGTCTCGCCCGCCGTGCCGCGCGTCCAGCGGGCGGCCCGCATGCCGAGCACGCCGTACACGGTCAGCTCGCCTCCCGGTCCGGCGACGCCCTGCGGTCCGGAGGTGGGATACCTGTAGTGGGTGCTGCGCACCCAGTCGCGTTTGTCGCGCAGCGAGGCGCCCGATCCGACGCTGTAGTCGCCGCAACCGCTGGGATTGCCGCAGTTCCAGTCGGGACCGCCGCCGTAGTCGTCGAGATAGCGGGCCTTTTGCCGGACGATGGTGCCGGGCAGGTTGATCGGCCACCGCTGGTTGTAGTAACCGCGGTACACCTCGGTCAGGAAGACCGGGGCCTTGCCCCCGGAGGATGTGCGGCGTCCCACCCACTGGGTCATGGCGGCCCAGGTGAACAGGGCGACCGCGGTGTGGTCCGGGTGGTCCGAGTAACCTCGCTGATCGCTGCCCCGGGGGTTGTGCGCGTTGTGCACCTGCACGTCGGGGTCCGGGTCCAGCGTGCGTATGACCGTGGGCCGGAACCGGTCGAAGAGATGGGCGAGGGTGCCGATCAACTGGTCCCGGCTGTAGTGGCGCAGTCGGGTGACCGGAGAACCCGGGACGACCACGGTGGCGACCTGGGCGCCGGAGTCCGCCCACAGTTGCGTCATACCGACCTGGGTGTGGGGTCCGGCCCGGGTGTGCATGTCGATGCTGAGGAACACGAGATCGACACGCCTGCCCCGGTGGGTGAGGCTCTGCACCTCGACCTCACCGCCGTCCGGCACGGTCAGGGTGGACCGGGTCCAGGGCGCGAAGAGGCCGAGCCCGAGCATCGCCGCGTACGCCTGGCGCAGACCCTGCTGGCGGGCCGAGACGTAGGCGGGGACATCGGGCAGGGGCTTGGGGTGGCCGGGAACGGCGTTGACGCCGTACGAACCGCCGCCCGTCACGTACACCGACACCAGGGGGACGCTCCGGTCCAGTCCGCCGAGCGTGTCCGGGTTCATGAAGTGCAGGTCGTCGTCCGGGTGGGCGACCACCTGCATCACCACCGGGCGGCCGGCCGCACCGAACCCGGCCCGGGTGGCGACGGGCGGCGTCAGCGACTCGGTGCTGTCCGGAGCCGGCTTCGGCTTCCCCCTCCTCGCACCGGAACAGCCGACCAGCGCGGCCGCCATGGCTCCTGCCATGGAGCCCACGACCGTACGTCGCCCGGGCAACGGCCTCACATCCTGCGGACGACTCACTCGTTCGGACTCCGTTCACGCGCGGGACAGCCGTCCCCACCACCCCGTTCGCGGAAGAAGAGCGGCGGGAAGAATGCCGGGTTTCACGGCGCACGGTGATCCGCAACACATGCGCCACGTCGCGAGGTGTGCACCGTCGGCCGACGGTGAGAGGCGTCCGCATGGCGTGCGGACGCCGGGCGTACGCGCCGCGGTGCGCTGACCGGCGAACGGCCAGGAAGAAGCCCGGGACCGCCCGGCCGACGGCGAACTCCCCTCGCCCGGCCGTCAGTAGGCCAAGTCGGGGTGTCCGGACAGAACGTGGCAGTGAACGTGCGACGCCCCAGGGCATGGCGGCCAGGAAGGAGGCACCGCATGCCGCTGACATCGGCAAGGGTTGTTCGAGTTCTTCCCAGCGTGCGGCTCGGCCTCGACATGCGCTCCTGATCCGTCGACGTCGGCGGGGAGAACGGACCGCGACACACCGACAGCAGCACCGGACGTCATATGATATCGGTCGATTTGCCTGACCCGTTCGGGTGAACCCGCACCCTTGTGAGCAGGCACGGCTGACGGCACCTCACTCGAACGAACCCCCGGGGATGTGCCATCTCATATCTGAGATAGCCTCAACCCCATGGCAGACGACTACCTCGTACGCATCGGCAAGCTCATCCGTGACGCCCGGCAGCACCGCGGCTGGACGCAGGCGCAGCTCGCCGAGGCGCTCGGCACCAGTCAGAGCGCCGTCAACCGCATCGAGCGCGGCAACCAGAACATCAGCCTTGAGATGATCGCCCGGATCGGTGAAGCGCTCGACAGCGAGATCGTCTCTCTGGGCTACGCGGGCCCGATGCACCTGCGCGTGGTCGGCGGCCGCCGGCTGTCCGGCGCCATCGACGTGAAGACCAGCAAGAACGCGTGTGTCGCCTTGCTGTGCGCCTCGCTGCTCAACAAGGGGCGCACGGTGCTGCGCCGGGTCGCGCGGATCGAGGAGGTGTACCGCCTCCTGGAGGTGCTGGGCTCCATCGGGGTGCGCACCCGCTGGATCAACGATGGCACCGACCTGGAGATCGTGCCGCCGGCCGACCTCGACCTGGACGCCATCGACGCCGAGGCCGCCGTCCGCACCCGCTCCATCATCATGTTCCTCGGCCCGCTGCTGCACCGCCTGGACCGCTTCAAGCTGCCCTACGCCGGCGGCTGCGACCTGGGGACGCGCACCATCGAGCCGCACATGATCGCGCTGCGCCGGTTCGGTCTCGACGTGGCCGCCACGGAGGGGCAGTACCACGCGACGGTGGACCGCGGTGTCCGCCCGGACCGCCCGATCGTGCTGACCGAGCGCGGGGACACCGTGACGGAGAACGCGCTGCTGGCGGCGGCCCGCCACGACGGGGTGACCGTCATCCGCAACGCCTCTTCCAACTACATGGTGCAGGACCTGTGCTTCTTCCTGGAGGCGCTGGGCGTACGCGTCGAGGGCATCGGGACGACCACGCTCACCGTCCACGGTGTGCCGGTCATCGACGTCGACGTGGACTACTCCCCCTCCGAGGACCCGGTGGAGGCGATGAGCCTGCTGGCCGCCGCCGTGGTCACCGAGTCGGAGCTGACGGTCCGCCGCGTCCCCATCGAGTTCCTGGAGATCGAGCTGGCGGTCCTGGAGGAGATGGGCCTCGACCACGACCGCAGCCCCGAGTACGTCGCCGACAACGGGCGCACCCGCCTGGTCGACCTGACGGTCCGCCCCTCCAAGCTGGAGGCGCCGATCGACAAGATCCACCCGATGCCGTTCCCCGGCCTGAACATCGACAACGTCCCCTTCTTCGCGGCCATCGCGGCCACCGCGCAGGGCAAGACCCTCATCCACGACTGGGTCTACGACAACCGCGCCATCTACCTGACGGACCTCAACCGCCTCGGCGGCCGCCTCCAGCTCCTCGACCCGCACCGGGTCCTGGTCGAGGGCCCGACCCGCTGGCGCGCCGCCGAGATGATGTGCCCGCCCGCCCTGCGCCCCGCCGTCGTCGTCCTCCTGGCCATGATGGCGGCCGAGGGCACGTCGGTCCTGCGCAACGTGTACGTCATCAACCGCGGTTACGAGGACCTGGCGGAGCGGCTGAACTCGGTGGGGGCACAGATCGAGACCTTCCGGGACATCTGAAGGTCTTCAGGAACAACGCCGCTAAGCCCCTCCTGACCTGCGTGTACGTGAGCCAGGAGGGGTTCGGCTTCGTCCGTGGGACTTCTCAGGGACTTTTGGACCGAGGCCGAGAGACTGTCGCCCTCCGCGGCTGAGAGACGGATTTGCCCGGCACTCCACATGATGCGTCACCGGAAGGACGTCGGCCTGAGCGAGTCATAGAAAAGCACAGTTCAGGGCGGGTGTCGGCTCACTGCCCCGCTGTCACGCCCAGACACCCTGCACGAGCCCGTCCCGCTCGCTGCGGACGCAAGCTTGCACATCATGTCCCTCACCGCTCCCCCGCCCTCATAATGGATGCATGTCCTCCAACCCACAGCACCCCGCACCCGCTCCGAGCGGCCTTTCGGGTGCGGTCGCCGAGGATCTCGCGTTGTACCGGGAGAAGTTCCGGCGGCGTCTGCCGGAGGCGCTGGACCAGTTGCACGGCCCAACCCAAGGGGTCGTGCAACTGCCGCTGCACATGGCCTGGTCGGGGATGACCTCGTACGACATGAGCAAGCGCCCCGCGACCTGATCGACGTGTACGCAGCCTCCCGCCGCTGGACCAATGCCCAGCTCGAGGAGTTCGCCCGCGGCCGCTTCGAGCGCGAGGATCTGCAATCTCACGGGCGCCGAATGGACCGACGACGAAGCCTTCGCCGCCTATGGGCTCGATGACGCCACCATCACCGCTCTCCACCCTTGGGCCGTGGAGTGGACCGTCGACCTGGCGGCCCGCCTCCTCGAAGAGGCCGATGATCCGGACATCGACTGATCACATCCGGACGAGGTCGGATGTGCAAGCGATCAGAACAAGAGCCGAGCAGTGAGTAGGTGGGACATCGGCGTGCGACGGCCAGGGTCGCGTCACGCTGGAGTACTACTTCCTGTGCCGCACGCGAGTCGCCGAAGGCCCAGGACTCGATGGGACCCTCGATTCCTGGTCTCTGGTTCCGCGTCGGCGGACGGACTTCCCCACGCGGGTGACCTCGAAGCGCCCGTTACTGATTTCGGCTCGTCGGGGTGAACCTTCATGAAGTCTGTGAGGGACCCGGAGTGATGCCTGTATCCCATGGTGTGTGAGATATGCGGATGGG
>NZ_JBEYJA010000056.1:0-46016 GCF_040703815.1 Streptomyces sp. NPDC006743
ATACTGGGCGGTCGGCCCGGAAACCGGGGGGCGGCGGGGGGGCGGGGGGGCCCTGCGCTCCTGTCTCCGCCCCGCTCCAGCCCGGCCGGCGCCCGTGCCGCGCTCAGAGCAATCAGCGACTCAGGGTTATAGAGAGTACGTCGTGGCTGGGGCGGTCGGCTCCACGGCTTTAGGCAGCCATTTGGGCGCGAGCCTCTAAGATCATGGCCCAAAATCGGGCACTAACGGGCAGGCTCACAAACCTTCCCGATCCGCTGGCTAGCGTAATGGGCCATGATCACTCGCGCCAAAACAGCTCCAGCCCAAAGCCGCTCCACCGACCTTGGTACCTAAATCTCCTCCTCCGAGTCGAGCTTCTCCGCCACAAAGGCCTTCACGATGCCCCCCACGACAGCACCGATGACAATCCTAACCAGCGACATGATCTTGCCCATGCTTCTGACCTCCGCACCACTTGCTCGAACGGGCCTCCTTGACCCTGCACACCAGCGTCCACTCCCCCCGGAGTCTCGGTACGCAAGTAGAACGTTATTGATCAAACTTGACCCCCATTGACCTGGAGATCTACCCTCCGGGTTTGCCATACTTGACCCTCCACCGGCTGATGCAATTAACCAGGAGAAGACATGATCAAGATCCCCAGCGAGGACGCCTTGCCCTCTGGTCCGCATCGAAGCCTTTTGACCAATCTCCATGACCTCTACAGGCGAGCCGGTTTCCCCGGGATCAAATCAATCAGCAATGCATCGACTCGCCTGAATGACAATTGCGACATCATTTCCCATCAGGGTGTTTCCAATATCCTATCCGGGAAATCAATTCCACGATGGAGCAAACTGGAGTCACTAGTAATCGTGCTCGCATCCCTGGATGTAAATCGACCTGAACCCAGAAAGGTCGCTCAGGAATTCCAATCCCTATGGATCAACGTCGTGGCCCCGTCTACGACAAAGAACGACAGCACGGACCCCCCACTTAGCATCTTCACGAATCAAGACGCGCAAGCTTCACCCATCGCAGCAACACTGCCGACGCCGACCTTCAAGGCCAGGCGAGCAATTTCGACAAGAATCAGAAGGGACCTTCAATTGGAGGCGGGAGGGAAGTGCTCGGTACCGAACTGCGGAAGCGAAACAATTGAATTGGCGCACATCACTCCCACTATCAATGGCGGTACGAATAAATTCGGGAACCTGATCTGCCTCTGCCCTAATCATCACGCATGGTTCGACAGGGGTCGCTTCTCGGAACAAGAAATCCGGCTCCTCAAAGCCCGCCTCTCCTGGAATCAGGGACGCTACAGCGATTCCGAAATTATGTGGCTAGGCGTATTTTCGAAACGCAGTGGCACTCATTTCGTTCACCCGAGCACCGACCGCGCCTCATTGCATTCCCTTGAAGCCGATGGATATATCGAGCTGACAGATTCAGGCCTTGATGACTCAAAGGACTCGATGGACACGTGGCGCCTCACAGCCATGGGCACCCGTCTCGCGGCTGTATGGAGCGATTCGGGCGCTCCCCCGATCAATATCAGGTAGCAAACGACATGACATGAACGCGCAGGCCGCACCGTGCCCGGTCGTCGTGTCCGCGTGGATGGAGCCCAGACGGTTCCCTGGTCAAGTTCCCAATGCAACGCGCTCACGCACGAGCGCCCTCCCGGGCCGTCCTGGGGCCGTGGAAGGGCGCTCGTTCGTGACCAACGCCGACAACTGCCGACAACTGCCGGCAGCGGCACAGCAGTTCAGAGCGGTGATCGATTAGACGGCCGCAGGTCACGGCCGCCCGTGATCAGTTGTGGCTGTTCAGTAGCTCAGCACCAGCCATCGAACCCCAACCTCACGTCCCCCTGGGCGCCGGCCTGCCTCCCACAGTTGCCGGCACTCGCCGCATCGACAAGGGACCCACGCCGGGCCGTCTGTGGGCCGTCCGAGGGTGGCCGACGACGACAGATGACGACAGCCGATGCCAGCCCTTCCCCTGCTCAAAGACGGTGATTCGGCTACCGGCGCAGGCACTCATCGGCGAAGCAGTGTTGAGGAACTCCAGAGCTTGAGCGCAGGATGTCCGGCATGACCTCCAGCGCACGCCCGTTCCTCAATCGCCGGCTCGCCGAGTTCGGGACGACGATCTTCGCCGAGATGTCCGCCCTGGCCGTCTCGACCGGATCGATCAACCTGGGGCAGGGCTTCCCCGACACCGACGGTCCCGAGGAGATCCGCGAGGCCGCCGTGCGGGCGCTGCGCGAGGGACGGGGCAACCAGTACCCGCCGGGGCCGGGCGTCCCCGAGCTGCGCGCGGCCGTCGCCGACCACCAGGTGCGGCGCTACGGCCTCGCCTGGGACCCGGACACGGAGGTGCTGGTCACGGCGGGCGCCACCGAGGCCATCGCGGCCACGCTGCTGGCCCTGCTGGAGCCCGGGGACGAGGTGGTCGCGCTGGAGCCGTACTACGACTCCTACGCGGCCTGCATCGCGATGGCGGGCGGCCGCCGGGTAGCGGTGACGCTGCGCCCGCACGAGGGCGCCTTCCGGCTGGACCTGGACGAACTGCGCGCCGCCGTGACGGAGCACACCCGGCTGCTGCTGATCAACACCCCGCACAACCCGACCGGCACGGTCCTCACCCGCGAGGAGCTGACGGCCGTCGCCGAACTGGCCGTCGAACGCGATCTGCTGGTGGTCACCGACGAGGTGTACGAGCACCTGGTCTACGACGGCGCCCACCATCCGCTCGCGGCCCTGCCCGGCATGCGCGAGCGCACCGTCTCCATCTCCTCCAGCGGCAAGACGTTCTCCTTCACCGGCTGGAAGGTCGGCTGGGTCACGGCCGCCGCCCCGCTGGTCACCGCCGTGCGCAGCGCCAAGCAGTTCCTCACCTACGTCAGCGCGGGCCCGTTCCAGTACGCGGTCGCCGAGGCGCTGCGCCTGCCGGACTCCTACTTCGACGGCCTGCGCGCCGACCTGCGCCGCAAGCGGGACCTGCTCGGCGACGGTCTGCGCGCCGCCGGGTTCCAGGTCCACCAGCCCCAGGGCACGTACTTCATCACCACCGACATCTCCCCCTTCGGTGAGAAGGACGCGTACGCCTTCTGCCGCGCCCTGCCCGAACGCTGCGGCGTGGTCGCCGTCCCCAACTCCGTCTTCTACGACGACCCGCACGCGGGCCGCACCCAGGTCCGCTTCGCCTTCTGCAAGAAGGACGAACTCCTCCAGGAGGCCGCCGACCGGCTGCGCGTCCTGGCGGCCTGACCGCCTGGGTACGGCCGAAGGGCGGGGTCTTCCGTCCGGGGGGCCGGGTCTGGACGGGGTACGGGGCATTCGTCCCTCAATATGACCATGTGACCAGTGTCAGTGCCCTGCCGCCCTCCCCTCCCGTCGCCGAGCCGGGCGCCGTGCGGAAGGTCCTGCTGCGCCCTGTGGTCACGGCCGCCGCTCTGTTCGCCGCGGTGCGGGCCGCCGGGGTGGCGGTGGCCGCCGGGGTGGCGTGGACGCACGGGAGGCATCCCCTCGCGCTGCTCGGCCGGTCCTGGGACTCCCTGTGGTACCTGCGGATCGCCGCCCACGGCTACGGCTGTGTCGAACGTCCCCGGCCCGGTGTCGTCCACAACGACCTGGCGTTCTTCCCGCTCTATCCCGCGCTGATCCGCGTCGTGCACCTGCTGCTGCCGGTGAGCGGGGGCGCCGCGGGGCTGGTCGTGGCGTGGTCGGCCGCCGCGGTGGCGGCCGGCGGGATCTACGCGGTCGGCGCCCACCTGCACGGGCGCGCCGTCGGCACCGCCCTCGCCGTGCTGTGGGGGCTGCTGCCGCACTCGGTCGTGCTGTCCATGGGGTACAGCGAGCCGGTGCTCACGGCCTGCGCCGCCTGGGCGCTGTACGCGGTGCTCGCCGGGCACTGGGTGCGGGCGGGCGCGCTGGCCGCGCTCGCCGGACTGGCCCGGCCCAACGGGGTGGCCGTCGCGGTGGCCGTGCTCGCCGCCGCGGCCGTGGCGGTGGGGCGGGCCCGCGCCCAGGTTTCCCACAGGCTGTGGACGGGCGCCGCGCTCGCCCCGCTGGGCTGGACCGGCTACGTGCTGTGGGCGGGACACCGCACCGGCGACCCGCTGCGCGGGTACCTCCGGCTGCAACGGCTGTGGGGCTCCCGCTTCGACTTCGGGCTGGGCGCCCTGCGCTTCGTCAAGCACCTCCTGCTGCACAAGGAGGCGTTCCTGTTCTTCGGCGCGCTGACCGTCGTGGCCGCGGGCCTGCTGCTGTACGCGCTGCTCGTCCTGGACCGCGCGCCGCTGCCGCTGGTGGCCTACAGCGGCGTCCTCCTGGCCCTGGCCTGCGGCGGCGCGGGGTTCTTCCAGTGCAAGCCGCGCTTCCTGCTGCCCGCCTTCCCGCTGCTGCTGCCGCTCGCGCGGGCCCTGGTGCGCACGGCGAGAGCCCGGCCCTGGCACGCGGCTGTCGTGGCCTGCGCCCTGGCCGGGCTCTCGTTCGCTTACGGCGCGTACCTGCTCGCGGTCACGCGCACGCCGCTGTAGGCGGGCGGGACGCCGCGGGGCTCACGCCTCGCCGTCGCCGTCCTCCGGCTTGCCGGCCTCGTCGACCTCACCCTCCAGGCCGAGCTGCTCGATGAGCCAGCGGTCGAACTCCAGGGCGGCCCGCACCCAGCTGACCGTCGAGGAGACGAAGTGCTCGATGCTCACGCCCATGCCGATCAGCATCTGCGCCTCGCCGATGAGGCGGACGGTGCCGTCGTCGTGGGTGTGGGTGTAGACCTTGGGCCACAGGGTGCGCCGGTTCCAGTCGTCGATGGACTCCAGGAGCTGCGGCTTCTCGTCGATCTGGTGCGGCCGGTCGTAGAACGTCCGCACCGAGAAGACCTGCTGGTCGTCCTCGCCGCGGAACATGAAGTACGTGCGGAACTGCTCCCACGGCGCGACGAGGTCACCCTCCTCGTCGACGAGGTGCTTGAGTTCCATCTGGTCCAGGAGCTGCTTCACGAGATCCTGATCCGGGACGACGGGGCCCGCCGGTCCTTGGGGCTGCGGCTCGGGCTGGCCCCCGAAGTTCGGAATCGAGGACGGGTCGATGCTCACCGTGTTTTTCCCTTCGTACGGATCCTGCCATCCTCCCCCATGCGGGGAGGGGGGTGGCAAGCCCCGGCGGGGCCTGTCAGCCGTGGGCTGACATGATCCGGCCCACGGGGTGACACCGTACGGGGAACGGGGGCCGAAATGGCGCGGAGGGCGGACGGGGCGACGGACCGCGGCGGAGCGCCGAGGCGTCTGGGGTGGCCGGTCGCGGCGGTCCTCGCGGTGCCGGTGGCGGTGGCCCCGGCCACCGTGGGCGTCCTCGTCGCGCAGGTGGCGGGCGGGGCGCTCGCGGGCGAGCCCGGCAGCCCCCGCAAGGCGCCGTGCGCCGAGGCGCCGGCCTTCGGCGGGGCGAAGCTGCCCGCGGGCGCCTCCGAGGCGCGGTGCACGGTGCGGACCTGGCTGGACACCGACTACGAGGCCCGTTTCCGGATGCCCCGGGCGGACGTGCCCGGCTGGCTGGGCGCCGCCTATCCCAACGCGCCGCTGTCCAGGACGCCGTCCTGCGCCCGGGACTCCGCGGACATCTGCCTGGGCCTCGGCCTCAATGAGGGCGACGGAAACTGCGCCGGGCGGGTCCCCGGCCGCACCGACCCCGGCTTCGGCGCGTCGGCCGTCCAGGTCACCGTGAAGTACGAGGGCCCGGACCAGGCCCTCGTCACCTTCACGGCGTTCACCGTCTGAGCGGGACCCCGGCGGGGTCCGGCGCCGGTGCCTACAGCGTCTTCCCGGTGGCCGGCCCCACCAGCAGGCCCCCGCCGAAGCGGTCCACGCGGACCGTGTCGCCGTCCTTGATCTCGCCGGAGAGGATCTCCTTGGCGAGGCGGTCGCCGATGGCGGTCTGCACCAGGCGGCGCAGCGGCCGGGCGCCGTAGGCCGGGTCCATGCCCTCCTCGGCCAGCCATGCCAGGGCCTCCGGGGTGACGTCCAGGGTCAGGCGCCGCTCCGCGAGCCGCTTGGCCAGGCGGTCGATGGCGAGCTTCGCGATCCGGCTCAGCTCGTCCTTGGTGAGCGCGGAGAAGACCACCAGGTCGTCCAGGCGGTTGAGGAACTCCGGCTTGAAGGAGGCGCGGACCACCTCCAGGACCTGCTCCTTCTTCTCCGCCTCGCTGGTGATCGGGTCGACCAGGAACTGGCTGCCCAGGTTCGAGGTCAGCACCAGGATGACGTTGCGGAAGTCGACCGTGCGTCCCTGGCCGTCGGTGAGGCGGCCGTCGTCGAGCACCTGGAGCAGGATGTCGAAGACCTCCGGGTGCGCCTTCTCCACCTCGTCCAGCAGGACGACGCTGTACGGGCGGCGGCGGACCGCCTCGGTGAGCTGGCCGCCCTCCTCGTAGCCGACGTACCCGGGCGGGGCACCGACCAGCCGGGCCACGCTGTGCTTCTCGCCGTACTCGGACATGTCGATGCGGACCATGGCCCGCTCGTCGTCGAAGAGGAAGTCGGCGAGCGCCTTGGCCAGTTCCGTCTTGCCGACGCCGGTGGGGCCGAGGAAGAGGAAGGAGCCGGTGGGCCGGTCCGGGTCGGCGATGCCGGCACGGCTGCGGCGCACCGCGTCCGAGACGGCGCGCACGGCCTCGCCCTGCCCGATCAGCCGCCTGCCGATCTCGTCCTCCATGCGCAGCAGCTTCTGCGTCTCGCCCTCCAGCAGGCGGCCGGCCGGGATGCCGGTCCAGGAGGCGACGACGTCGGCGATGTCGTCGGGGCCGACCTCCTCCTTGACCATGGTGTCCTTGGCGGCCTCCTCCTCGGCGCGCGAGGCGGCCTCCAGTTCCTTCTCCAGCTCCGGGATCTCGGCGTACAGCAGCTTGGAGGCGGTGTCGAAGTCGCCGTCGCGCTGGGCGCGCTCGGCCTGGCCGCGCAGGTCGTCCAGCTTCTCCTTCAGCTCACCGACCCGGTTGAGGGACTGCTTCTCCTTCTCCCAGCGGGCGGTCAGGCCGCGCAGCTCCTCCTCCTTGTCGGCGAGGTCGCGGCGCAGCTTCTCCAGCCGCTCGCGCGAGGCCGCGTCGGTCTCCTTGTCCAGGGCCAGCTCCTCCATGCGCAGCCGGTCGACGGCGCGCTGGAGCTCGTCGATCTCGACGGGCGAGGAGTCGATCTCCATACGGAGCCGGGAGGCGGCCTCGTCGACGAGGTCGATGGCCTTGTCGGGCAGGAAGCGGGAGGTGATGTAGCGGTCGGACAGGGTCGCGGCGGCCACCAGCGCGGAGTCGTTGATCTGCACCTTGTGGTGGGCCTCGTAGCGGCCCTTGAGTCCGCGCAGGATCGCGATGGAGTCCTCGACGCTGGGCTCGGCGACCAGCACCTGCTGGAAGCGCCGCTCCAGCGCCGGGTCCTTCTCGATCCGCTCGCGGTACTCGTCGAGCGTGGTGGCGCCGACCATGCGCAGCTCGCCGCGGGCCAGCATCGGCTTGAGCATGTTGCCCGCGTCCATGGCGGAGTCGCCGCCGGCGCCCGCGCCGACGACGGTGTGCAGCTCGTCGATGAAGGTGATGATCTGCCCGTCGGAGTCCTTGATCTCCGCGAGGACGGTCTTCAGCCGCTCCTCGAACTCGCCGCGGTACTTGGCGCCCGCCACCATCGCCCCGAGGTCCAGGGCTACCAGCCGCTTGTCCTTGAGGGACTCGGGCACGTCTCCCTTGACGATCCGCTGGGCGAGCCCCTCGACGACGGCGGTCTTGCCGACGCCGGGCTCACCGATGAGGACCGGGTTGTTCTTCGTACGCCGTGACAGCACCTGCACGACACGGCGGATCTCCTGGTCCCGGCCGATGACCGGGTCCAGCTTGCCCTCACGCGCCGCGGCCGTGAAGTCGGTGCCGAACTTCTCCAGGGCCTTGTACTGGCCCTCGGGGTCGGGTGTGGTCACCCGGCGCCCTCCCCTCGCCTTCTGGAACGCCTCTTGCAGCTTCTTCGCACTGGCACCCTGCCCGGCCAGCACCTCGCCGGCGGCGCCGCCCTTCGCGGCGATGCCGACGAGCAGGTGCTCGGTGGACAGGAAGTCGTCGCCCAGCTCCTTCGCGCGGTTCTGCGCGTCCGCGATCACCGCCAGCAGCTCGCGATTGGGCTGCGGCGGCGCCACGGTGGAACCGGTCACACTCGGCAGCGACGCGAGGACGCGCTCGGCGCCCGCGCGGACGGACGCCTGGTCGGCGTCGACGGCCGACAGCAGGTCGATGATGTTCTCGTTGTCCTGGCCCTCGAGCAGCGCGAGGAGCAGGTGGGCGGGGGTCAGGTCCGGGTGTCCCCCGGTCACGGCCCGGTTGCCGGCCGCCTGAATGGCGTCCCGGCTCCTGTTGGTCAGCTCGGCGTCCACGGTCGCTTCTCTCCTCCTTGGCGTCAGCGGTCCTCGCCTCAGCGGTCTGCCACGTCTCCCACTACTGACTCAGTCAACGTACACAAAGTTGAGTCTATTCCACTCAAGGCCGCTCGGCGCCTACATTCTTGCCATGGCCACCACCAGATACACCCTCGACCCGGGGGCTCCCGACGCGCCGTACCTCAGCTTCTGGCGGGAGCGGCACGTGTGCACACTGACCACCCTGCGCCCCGACGGCACCCCGCACGTCGTACCGGTCGGCGTGACCTACGACCCCGAGGCGCGGCTGGCGCGGGTGATCACGAGCAGGACGAGCACGAAGGCGAAGAACGTGCTGGCGGCCGGCGAGGAGGGCATGCCCGTGGCGGTGTGCCAGGTGGAGGGCCGGCGGTGGGCCACGCTGGAGGGCCGCGCCCGTGTCCGCACCGAGCCGGAGCGGGTCGCGGAGGCGGAGCGCCGCTACACCGAGCGCTACCAGCGCACCCCGCGGGAGAACCCGCTGCGCGTGGTGATCGAGATCGAGCTGACCCGGGCGCTGGGCCGCGGCTGAGCGCGGCCGGAGCGCGCAGGGGGGCGCGGTCACGGCCGGGGCGCGGGCAAGGGCCTTTTCCGGCCAGAGCAGAAACACGGTGGTAACCGTGGAAATCCACCTGAAACTGCAGCGGCGTCACCGTGTTCAGGTCACGGTGACGCCGCTGCGGGGGGAAGCACCTGAGCGATCTGTTACGACGGGGGAATCGCGTCAGGCACTGCGGGGGGTGGCTGAGATGGTCCTGATGTCGGCGGGCTCCGGCGCCACCTGCCGGTGGTCCCGCTGGTCCAGGTTCACGAAGATCATTCCGTATCGGATGGCACACCGTACGGGCTGCGGCGCCCCCCGAGGACGTCGCAGGCACCGGTAGGCCCGTACGTCACCGTCCTCGTCCCGCGTCACGACGACCGGCTCTCCGAAGACGGTCACCATCAGCGAGTCACCACTGTGGGGGATGGCGGTGACCAGGTCGATGAAGTGCCAGCCGGAGCGGTAGGCGGTGGCCATTTCACGGCGGAAGGAACGGTCGTCGGGTGGTGTGGTCACATCAACTCCCGGCTCCATCTGTCGCAGCGGTGCCATTGCCCGAGGTGGTGGAGTTCACGGCCACGGCCGGCCAGGTGCTGTTCGCCTGAACATCACTCTTCGCACCGTGGATGCCACTCAGCGCGCCGAGGGCCACAACGGCGGAGAAGGCGGCGACAAGCACCGAGCGAAGCAGTTTGTTACCCATAATCGGCTTCGTCCTCACTTGAAGGTCCCCTTTTCCCCCGTCACGTACGACGATGGCTCATTCGGGCACGTCATGGCCACACAATCGGTGCATCATGTTCCTGCATGTTCAGGACCCTGGGGGGTGGAGATTTGAGTACGAATCACATAAATCCGACACATCCCCATGCGATGAGCGAGCTGTGCGGGGACGGCAGCCGCCTGTACGCGGCGGCCCTGCGTGCGGGACGTATCGCCCGCACGGAGGTGGAACCGGCACCCTGCCTGATGGAGTTCGCCCTGCTCCATCCCGATCCGGACGACCCGGACTGGCTGCGTCCCGTCTCCCCCGCCCTCGCCCTCGCCCAGCGGCTCAACCCCATCGAGCGGGAGATCACCGAACGCCGCCGGGCGGCCACCGACCTCGCAGACATCTTTGAGCCGTTCATGGCCCTGAGCGCCCAGTCCACCTCCGGCGGCGACTCGATCACCGTCCTGGAGGGCGGCGAGCGGATCAACACCGCGCTCAACCTCGCCACGGCCCAGTGCCGTACCGAGATGCTCACCGTCCAGCCCAGCGACCGGGTCTCCGAGCGCAGCGTACTGCGCGGCCTGGAACGCGACCGCCCGCTGATCGAGCGCGGCGTCCGGATCCGCACCCTGTACCAGCACACCGCACGGTACAGCCAGGAGAAGCTCGCCTACGCCGCCCATCTCGCCGACGGCAAGGTGGAGTACCGCTCCATCGACGAACTGGTGGAGCGCCTCATCGTCTGCGACGAGACGGTCGCCTTCATCCCCACCAGGGACGACCAGCAGGTCGCGCTGGAACTGCGCCACCCCGGCCTGGTCCGCTACCTGATCAAGGTCTTCGAGTTCATGTGGAGCCGCGCCGTCCCGCTGAGCGCGGGCACACCCTACGAGACCGCGCCCGACGGCATCACCGAGATCCAGCACTCCATCGCCAAACTCCTCGTCGAGGGCCACGTGGACGAGGCCATAGCCCGCCGCCTCGGCATGAACGTCCGCACCTGCCGCGCCCACATCGCCAAGCTGGCCACCGCCCTGGGCAGCGGCAGCCGCGCCCAGCTCGGCTACCTCATCGCCCAGTCCGGCATCCTCAAGCAGGAGCCCTGAACCCGCCGGCCGCCACCGAAAGCCCCGGACCGCGCCTCGCCACCCGAAGCTCCCGGCCCGCACCTCGCCGGCCGGCGCCCTGAGAGCTGCGGACGGAGCCGGGCACCTCACCGGGCGGCCGCGGCTCCCCGGCCGGGCGCCGCGGGGACACCGCCCCTGCGCGGCGGCCCGTCCAGCCCCGCCTGCGCGATCCGCACCCCCAGCTGCGTACGGCTGGCCGCGCCCAGCGTCTCCGACAGCCGGGCGATGTGCGCGCGGCAGGTGCGCACGCTGATGCCCAGCCGCTCGGCGATCACCGCGTCCTGGTGACCCTCCGCCAGCAGCGCCGCGATCGACTGCTCGCGGTGGGAGATGCCCTCGATTCCGGTGTCCGGCAGCGGCGCCGTGAGCGGGATCGCCAGCCGCCACTGCCGCTCGAAGACCGTCACCAGGTACTCCACGAGCGCCGGGTGACGCAGCTCCAGCGCCATCGTGTGGTCGGCGTTGGCGGGGATGAAGGCCACCGTGCGGTCGAAGAGGATCAGCCGGTCGATCACCTCGTCCAGCGTGCGCGCCTCGGCCGCGTCGCCCATCAGCTCCATGTAGTTGAGCAGACCCTGGCCGTGCCGGGCCACGTGCGTGTACAGGTCGCGCATGCGCACCCCGCGGGCGCGCAGCGCCAGCGCCCGGGGGAGCCCCTCCGACAGCTCGTGCTCGCGGCGGATCCCGCCGGGCTGCACGGTCAGCACCTCCCGCGTGCACACCTGGGTCGCCTCGTCCATCGCCGCCTGGATGCGGTTCAGGCCGTCCAGGACCCGGATGGCGCTGCCCTCGGCGCCGGCGGCGGGCACCCGCACCTGGCGGCCCAGGCCCGCGTACCGCTCGAAGGCCGCCACCGCCGAACCCACCCGCCGGTGGCTCTCGCTGACCTCGTCGTACATCCCGCGCAGCAGACGCGTCATGACCTCCTGCGGTGCGGTGGGCACCAGGAAGTCCATGTCGTCGGGGTCCGGGTGCAGCAGGGCCAGTTCAAGCAGACAGGGCACCGGATCGGCGTCGCCGCGCGGCACCCGGCCGCGCCGTACGGCCCGGGAGTACACCCGATCCCCGGCTTCGCACAGTCGGTCGGCGCCGTGAGGATGCTCCTGCGCCCCGTGCCCGGCCATGGCCCATCACACCCCCGGTTTCCGCGTGGTTCCGCAGCGCAACTATGCGCGGCCCGGACCGGCTGTGCAACACGGCTCCTGGCGGCCCGGACACCGGAAAACACCGTTCCCACCCGGTATGTACGGCCCTTGCCCCGACCTGTGCGGCAAGCCGGCGGCAGCCTCGCGCCCTCGGCCCGACCCGTACGGGGGACCCCGGCCGCCGTGGCCCCCCGGCTACTCGAGGCCGGCCTGCGCGCAGTCCGCGCTGTACTTGGCCGTGCAGATGTCGGACACCTTGTAGATGCCGTCGGCGATGACCGTGTCCTTGATGTTGCTCCTGGTCATCGCGACGACGGAGACCATCTGCGACGGGATGTTCTTCGTGGTCGGGCTGTCCACCTTGTCGCGGGTGAGCGAGTCGAACTGGATGTCCTTGCCCTGGACCTTGGCGACCGCCATCTCGGCCGCGTTCTCGGCCTCGGTCGGGTAGGGCTTGTACACGCTCATGTACTGGTCACCGCTCACGATCCGCTGCACGGCGGCGAGTTCGGCGTCCTGGCCGGTGACCGGCGGCAGCTTGGTCACGCCCGCCGCCTTGAGCGCCTCGATGGCCCCGCCCGCCATGCCGTCGTTGGCGGAGTAGACGGCGGCGACGCCGTTCTTGCCGAGCGCGCTGATCGCCTTGGCCATCTGACTGCGGGCGATCTCCGCCTTCCAGTCCTTGATGTCGTAGGACCTGGCGATCGTCACCTTGCCGTTCAGCTGGGCGAGGGCGCCTGCCTTGAACTGCTTGGCGTTCGGGTCGGTCGGCGAGCCGTTGATCATGACGACCTGGGCCGAGCTGGACACCTGCGAACCCAGCGCCTCCAGCAGCGAACGGCCCTGCACCTCGCCGACCAGTTCGTTGTCGAAGGAGATGTACGCGTCGATGGGGCCCTCGGCGAGCCGGTCGTAGGCGATGACCGGAATGCCGGCCGCCTTGGCCTTCTTCACCTGCACGGCGATCCGGTGCGCGTCGACGGCGTCGAGCAGGATGACGTCGACCTTGTCGCCGATCATCTTCTCCATCTGGCTCGCCTGCCGGCTCGCGCTGGCACCGGCGTTGGCGTACTCGACCCTGCCCTGGCGGTGGGTCAGTTCGGCGACCTTGTTCTTGACGGCGGGCGCGTCGAACCGGTCGTAGCGCGTGTTCGCCGTCTCCGGCAGGAGCAGACCCACCGTCAGGTCGTTGCCCTTGGTCGGGCTCGCCTTGCTGCTGCTCCCCGACCCCCCGATCGCCCCGCAGGCGGCCAGCGGGAAGGACAGCGTGGTGGCGGCCACGGCCATGGCGATACGACGCATCGAGGTGCTCACTTCTGGTGCCTTCCGGACGCGGGCGCAGCATTGCGGCCCAGGTGCCTGAAAAGCCAACGCGTCAGCCCCTACCGGCGTCAAGCGGAACCACTTAACGAGATGACAACACCACGCTCCGCTTCCTGTGTGGCGGCTTTGCGGACGCTTGCGGAATCTTCTCCAAACACCCTTTACCGGCTCTCCACCCGGCGTGCGCCGCGGGGCGGTTCAGGAACGGCTCATCGAGGGGCCATCGAAGGGCAAAGAGTCAGCGGCCGGCCGGGCGGGCGGCGGGGAGCGGCGGGGGCAGCCGGGAGCGGTCAGCGGGGCGGCCGGGGGCGCGGCGGGGGATTTGCCACCGCTGTAGCGAAGCGGTGACGAAGTGAAGATCGACCGCGAACGAACAAAGAGTGAAGATGAACACACCGCCAGCCGCCGGGGGGAACGCAGGACCGGCCGGGCCGGCGGCACCTCTCTCATCTCTCTTCGCTCTTTCATCCGGCGCACTGCCGCTCGTCGTGCCGTGCGCTCCGCAGACTCCCGGGGGGGGGAAGTCCCACATGTCCGCTCGTTCCGCCACCGCCCGCCGCCTCCGCACGCCGGCCGCCGTCACCGTCGTCGCCGCCGTCGCAGGCGCCGTGTTCGTCCCGGCCACCGCCGGCGCCGCCGAGCAGCCGGGGACCGCTCCGCTGCGGATGACCCTCGGCGCGCCGGTCCCCGACGGTCCGCTGGAGCGCGGTGGTGCGACCGTCCACGGGCCTGTACGGCGCCCTCGCCGGCGTCCTGGTCGCCCTGGGCGGCGCCGCCGCCTGGCTCGGCGCCCGCCGCCGCGCGGCCCGCGGCTGACCCGCGGCCGACAGCCGAGAGGGGCCCGGATCTCTCCGGGCCCCTCTCGGCCGTGCGTGTGTCCGGGCGGCGCACGCGTCCGGCCGGGCGCGTGCGCGGGACGGTCCGCCGTGGCGGGTGGACGTCAGTCCGGGGACTGCTGCCGCTTGGGCCGCCACACCACCAGCGCGCTGGTCTGCTGCACCTCCTGGTACGGGACGAGGTCCCGGCGGTAGGAGGCGTGGACGGCGGCCTCGCGCTGGCGCATCGTGGCCGCGGCGCCCTCCAGGGCCGACTGCAGCTCCGCGACACGGGACTGCAGCGCGGCGACCTGGTTCTCCAGTTCGATGATCCGCTTGATGCCTGCCAGGTTGATGCCCTCGTCCTGCGACAACTGCTGCACCTGACGGAGCAGTTCGATGTCGCGGGCCGAGTAGCGGCGGCCCCGGCCCGCGGTGCGGTCCGGGGACACCAGGCCCAGCCGGTCGTACTGACGGAGCGTCTGCGGGTGCAGTCCGGACAGCTGCGCCGCCACGGAGATGACGTACACCGGTGTGTCTTCCGTCAGTTCGTACGGGTTGCGGCGGCGGCCGTCCATCTCCCTCATGCTCCCTTCGCGGCCTCGAACAGCTCGGCCCGCGGGTCCTCGCCCGCTCTCGCCTCGCGATACGCCTCCAGCGCGTCACGAGCCTTCCCCGACACGTCCTTGGGAACACTCACCTCGACGGTGACCAGGAGGTCCCCGCGGGTGCCGTCCTTGCGGACCGCGCCCTTGCCGCGGGCCCGCATGGTCCGCCCGTTGGGCGTGCCCGGGGGCAGCTTGAGCGTCACCGGCGGCCCGCCCAGCGTGGGCACCCGCACCTCGCCGCCGAGTGCCGCCTCGTCGAAGGTGACCGGCACGGTGACGGTGAGGTTGTCGCCCTTGCGCCCGAAGACCGGGTGGTCACCGACGTGCACCACCACGTACAGGTCGCCCGCCGGACCACCGCGCTCGCCCGGCGTGCCCTTGCCGCGCAGCCGGATCCGCTGCCCGTCCGACACCCCGGCCGGGATGCGGACCTGCATCGTCCGGGACGACTTGGCGCGCCCGGAGCCGTTGCAGACCTCGCACGGGTTCTCCGCGATCAGTCCGCGGCCCTTGCAGTCGGGGCACGGGTCGGTCAGGGAGAACCCGCCGCCGGAGCCGCGCGCCACCTGCCCGGTGCCGACACAGGTCGGGCACACCCGCGGTGTGCCGTTCTTGTCGCCGGTGCCCGAACAGGCCTTGCACGGCGCCTGCGAGGACATCCGCAGCGGGACCGTGGCGCCCTCGATGGCCTCCGTGAAGCTCAGCGTGACCTCGGACTCGATGTCCTGGCCGCGCCGCGGCTGGGTGCGCGTGCCCGCTCCGGCGCCGCCCCGGTTGAACAGGCCCCCGAAGACATCACCGATCCCGCCGCCGAAGCCGCCGGACGCGCCGCCCCCCTGGGCGCCGCCTCCGAAGAGGTCGCCCAGGTCGAAGTTGAACGAGCCGCCGCCCGCGCCGGGACCGGGCCGGAAGCCGCCGCCCCCGAACAGGGCGCGGGCGTCGTCGTACTCCTTGCGCTTCTTGGGGTCGCCGAGGACGTCGTTCGCCTCGGAGATCTCCTTGAAGCGCTCCTCGGCCTTGGCGTTGCCCTTGTTGGCGTCCGGGTGGTACTCCCGGGCGAGCTTGCGGTACGCCTTCTTGATCTCGGCTTCGGTGGCGTCCTTGGGGACGCCGAGGACCTTGTAGAAGTCCTTCTCGATGAAGTCCTTGGTGCTCATCCCCGACGTCCCTCCTCTCCTGCGTCGTTGCCTATTACGTCAGCCCTCCTCCGGGCCACCGCTGTCCTTGTCGTCGGCCTGCTCGGCGCCCTTGTCCTTGCCGGACTCGTCGGCCGCCTTGACCGTCTGCGCGCCGGGCTGGGGCTCGGCCACCGCCACCCGCGCGGGGCGGATGGTGCGCTCGCCGATCCGGTACCCGGGCTGCAGGATCGCCACGCAGGTCGTCTCGGTGACGTCCGGCGCGTAACTGTGCATCAGGGCTTCGTGGATCGTCGGGTCGAAGGGCTCGCCCTCCTTGCCGAACTGCTGCAGCCCCATCTTGGCCGCCACGGTCTCCAGCGACTCGGCGACGGACTTGAAACCGCCCACCAGTTCGCCGTGTTCCCGCGCGCGCCCGATGTCGTCGAGCACGGGCAGCAGCTCGGTCAGGAGGTTCGCGATGGCGATCTCCTTGACCGCGACCCGGTCCCGCTCGACCCGGCGCCGGTAGTTCTGGTACTCGGCCTGCAGCCGCTGGAGGTCCGCCGTGCGCTCACCGAGCGCGGTGCGCACCTGGTCCAGCTGGGCCGTCAGACCGGCCGACTGAGCGGCGTCCCCGGCCGGGGCCGCCCCCTCCTCCTTGGCGGAGGAGGCGGCCTTCGGCTCGGCGTCGTCGGAGGTGGCGCCGGAGGGGACGTCGGGCTGCTGCTCGTCGAAGCCCGGGGTCTCCTCCGTCACGCGGCACCGTCCTTGCGCTCGTCGTCGACGATCTCGGCGTCCACCACGTCGTCGTCGGCCTTCGCCTGGGAGGCACCGGCCTCACCGGCACCGCCCGCGGCCTGCGCGCCCTGGGCGTCGGCGTACATCGCCTGGCCCAGCTTCTGGGAGACGGCGGCGACCTTCTCCGTGGCGGTGCGGATCTCGGCGGTGTCCTCGCCCTTGAGCTTCTCCTTCAGCTCGGCGACGGCCTCCTCGACCTCGGTCTTGACCTCGCCCGGGACCTTGTCCTCGTTGTCCTTGAGGAACTTCTCCGTCTGGTAGACGAGCTGCTCGCCCTGGTTGCGGGTCTCGGCGGCCTCGCGGCGGCGGTGGTCCTCCTCCGCGTACTGCTCGGCCTCCTGGCGCATGCGGTCGACCTCGTCCTTCGGCAGCGAGGAGCCGCCGGTGACGGTCATCTTCTGCTCCTTGCCCGTGCCCAGGTCCTTGGCGGTCACGTGCATGATGCCGTTGGCGTCGATGTCGAAGGACACCTCGATCTGCGGGACGCCGCGCGGCGCCGGCGGCAGACCGGTCAGCTCGAACATGCCGAGCTTCTTGTTGTACGCCGCGATCTCGCGCTCGCCCTGGTAGACCTGGATCTGCACCGACGGCTGGTTGTCCTCGGCCGTCGTGAAGATCTCCGAACGCTTGGTCGGGATCGTGGTGTTGCGCTCGATCAGCTTGGTCATGATGCCGCCCTTGGTCTCGATGCCGAGGGACAGCGGGGTGACGTCGAGGAGCAGGACGTCCTTGACCTCGCCCTTGAGGACACCGGCCTGGAGCGAGGCACCGATGGCGACGACCTCGTCCGGGTTCACACCCTTGTTGGCCTCCTTGCCGCCGGTCAGCTCCTTGACCAGTTCGGCGACGGCGGGCATACGGGTGGAGCCGCCGACCAGGACGACGTGGTCGATCTCGTTGATCGAGATGCCGGCGTCCTTGATGACGTTGTGGAACGGCGTCTTGCAGCGCTCCAGCAGGTCCGCGGTCAGCTGCTGGAACTGGGCGCGGGTGAGCTTCTCGTCCAGGTGCAGCGGGCCCTCGGCGGACGCGGTGATGTAGGGCAGGTTGATCGAGGTCTCGGTGGACGAGGACAGCTCGATCTTGGCCTTCTCCGCCGCCTCGCGCAGGCGCTGGAGGGCCATCTTGTCCTTGGAGAGGTCCACGCCGTGGCCGGACTGGAACTGCTTGACCAGGTAGTCGACGACGCGCTGGTCCCAGTCGTCACCACCGAGGTGGTTGTCACCGTTGGTGGCCTTCACCTCGACGACGCCGTCGCCGATCTCCAGCAGCGAGACGTCGAACGTGCCGCCGCCGAGGTCGAAGACGAGGATCGTCTGGTCGTCCTTGTCGAGGCCGTACGCCAGGGCGGCGGCGGTCGGCTCGTTGACGATGCGCAGGACGTTCAGACCGGCGATCTCACCGGCCTCCTTGGTGGCCTGGCGCTCGGCGTCGTTGAAGTACGCCGGGACGGTGATGACCGCGTCGGTCACCTTCTCGCCCAGGTAGGCCTCGGCGTCCCGCTTCAGCTTCTGCAGCACGAAGGCGCTGATCTGCTGCGGGTTGAAGTCCTTGCCGTCCAGGTTGATCTTCCAGTCGGTGCCCATGTGGCGCTTGACCGACCGGATGGTCCTGTCGACGTTGGTGACCGCCTGGCGCTTGGCCACCTCGCCGACCAGCACCTCGCCGTTCTTGGCGAAGGCGACGACGGACGGCGTGGTCCTGGCGCCCTCGGCGTTGGTGATGACGGTGGGCTCGCCGCCCTCCAGAACGCTGACGACGGAGTTAGTCGTGCCCAGGTCGATGCCGACCGCACGTGCCATGGTGAGTTCCTCCAGCTGACTTGAGTGCAACGGACTCAAGTGTGCACGACGGCGGCGCCGGGGTCAACAGACCTGAGTCAAGCGGGCTCAACTCTTATCCATCCCTTACACGCAAGGCCTCTCTGACCTGCGGTGACGCCATCTGCTGCGGCGGAGGCGAGGGGTACCCGAAAGGGGAACGCGAGGCTCCCTCGGGTCCGTACCCGTATCCGAACCCGGGCAGGGCCCCGGTCCCGTACTCGTCCCCGTACCCCTCTTCGTACCGCCCCCGGGAGCGGGGAGCGGGACCCGGATCACCGGCGGAGGGCGCCTCGGTGCCTGGACCGCGCAGGTCACCGGCGAACGGCGCCTCGGTGCGCGGGCCGCGCACGCCGGCCGCCGGGGCGCGGGTACCCGGCCCGGCTCCGGGGACCCGCGGCGGCCGCCCCCGCACACCACCCAGGGCGCGAAGGGCTCCCAGGGCCGCGCTCGCCCCCTTCGCGCTCCTCTCCGCACGCCCGCTCCGGCGCGTACCCCCGCTCCGGCCGGCGACCGCGCTCCCCTTCCTCCGCGCGCCCCCGTCCGCGCCCGCCTCCGCCCGCGCCCGGGGGGCGCAGACACCCGCGGAGGTGCCCGGGGAGAGCGAGGCGGCCGGCGCGGCCGCAAGGGCCGGCGAGGTCCGCGTGCCGGTGACGTACGTCCTGGTACGGCTGGTGTGGCCGCCGTGCCGGCCGGTGTGGCCGGCCTGTCCCGCCGGGCGGCGCGGGCCGTACACCCGGACGCGCAGCAGCCCGAGGACGGCCGGCAGCAGCACCCCGGCCGTCCACAGCGCGCCGACCGGCGCGAGCCACCCCGTGTGCACCAGGACGCCGACGAGCACGGCGCCGAAGGTGACGGTGCCGAGCAGGACCGTCGCGCCCGGCGGGGTGAGCCCCAGCTTGCGCAGGCGGTGGGCGAGGTGGTCGGGGCCCCGGCGCGCCACCGACCGCCCGGCCAGCCGCCGGGAGAGCACGACGAGCACCGCGTCGGCGGTCGCCGTGGCGGTGAGCGCGAACAGGACGGCGGCCGTCGACCCGGCGTCGTACCCCGTACGGACCAGCACGGCGGACGCGGCGAGCACGAACCCGGTGAACAGGGAGCCGCAGGCGCCGAACGCGATCCGCGCGGGATGCCAGTTGTGCATGAGGAAACCGGTGAGGGCGGCGGCGAGCACGCTCAGCAGCACCGCCAGGTCGTCCATCACCTCGGCCGCCGCGCAGACGCCCGCGCCGAACGCGACGAGCACGCCCACCGTGCCGGCCAGGCCGTCGACGTGGTCGAGCCCCCGGAAGGCGACGGCGGCGCAGGCGATCCAGACCACGGCGGCGATCCCCGCGGGCACCCCGGTCTCGTCGTAGGGCACCACGAACGCCGCCGCGACGACCGACCCCACCAGCAGCAGCCACGTCTTCAGCCGCCACACGTCCGCGACCAGCCCGAGCACGGCGACCCCGGCGCCCGCCGCCAGCAGCCTGCCCACGCCGTCGCTCAGCGGAGCCGCGCCCGTCCAGCCGCCCGCCGCGGCGACCAGGCAGGTGCTGCCCACCACCGCGGCCCCGCCCAGCAGCGGCACCGGCCGCACCCGCCGCCGGTCGACCAGCCCGAGCCGCAGCGCGGGCACCCGCAGCAGGGCCGAGAGCACGGCGGCGAGGAACAGGGCGGCGGTGGCGGTGGCGATCCCGTAGAGCACGGTTCTTAAATTAGGTGCATATCGGTCGATCGGGTGTGAATAACACGATCAGAACAGAATCGGATCCCCACCGGATCCCCCGCCACCCTCCCCGGGAGCCCCGGCCCCGCCGCACGGGACCGCCCCCGCGCGGCGGAGCGGCCACCCCGCACGCCCCGCGGAACGGCCACCCCGGACGCCCGCGGAGGGGCACCCCCCGGAGCCAGACCCCGGGCCCTCTCAGGCGACCCTCAGCGACCCAGATCACCCCACGCCCGGCTACATTGCGAAGGAGGATGAGGGTAGTCTCAGACGGACTGCATAAGTTACCGCTTAGTAATTTCGAGGCCGCCTCACAGGAGCCCCAATGCAACTCGCCGCGATCATCGTGTCGCTGGTCCTGATCGTGGTCGGCGTGGCACTGTTCGGCCGCGCCGTCCTGCAGCTCTACGCCCACATGCGGCTCGGCCAGTCCGTACCCGCCGGTACCCGGACCGACGAGCCCGCGCGGCGTACCGCCACCGTGGTCAAGGAGTTCCTGGGCCACACCCGGATGAACCGCTGGGGCATCGTGGGCGTGGCGCACTGGTTCGTGGCGGTGGGCTTCTTCTCCCTGCTGCTGACGATCGTCAACGCGATCGGCCAGCTCTTCAAGGCCGACTGGATCCTGCCGGTCATCGGCGACTGGGCGCCGTACAACGTCTTCGTCGAGTTCCTCGGCACGATGACGACGCTCGGCATCCTCGTCCTGATCGCCATCCGCCAGCTGAGCAAGCCGGACAAGCCGGGCCGCAAGTCCCGCTTCGCCGGCTCCAACTTCGGCCAGGCGTACTTCGTCGAGGCCGTCATCCTCATCGTCGGCGTCTGCATCTTCATGCTGCACGCCCTGGAGGGCGCCCAGCACCACGTGGACGGCTACGAGGCCTCGTTCTTCGTCTCGTACCCGGTGGTCTCCTGGCTGCGCGGCATGGACGTCTCCACGCTGCAGAACCTCACCTACTTCTTCGCCGGCCTGAAGATCGCGACCTCCTTCATCTGGATGATCACGGTCGCGCTGAAGACCGACATGGGTGTGGCCTGGCACCGCTTCCTGGCGTTCCCGAACATCTGGTTCAAGCGGGAGGCCGACGGCTCCACGGCGCTGGGCGCGCTCCAGCCGATGACCTCCGGCGGCAAGGCGATCGACTTCACCGACCCGGGCGACGACGACGTCTTCGGCGTCTCCCAGGTCGAGCACTTCTCCTGGAAGGGCCTGCTGGACTTCTCCACCTGCACCGAGTGCGGCCGCTGCCAGTCGCAGTGCCCGGCCTGGAACACCGGCAAGCCGCTCTCCCCCAAGCTGCTGATCATGTCGCTGCGCGACCACGCGCACGCCAAGGCCCCCTACCTGCTGGCCGGCGGCGGCAAGAGCATGGAGGGCGAGGAGAAGGCGTCCGAGGAGCAGCTCGCCGGTGTCCCGGCGTCGGCCCTCGCGGAGGCCGAGCGCCCGCTGATCGGCACGGTCGAGGAGAACGGCGTCATCGACCCGGACGTCCTGTGGTCCTGCACCACCTGCGGCGCCTGCGTCGAGCAGTGCCCGGTCGACATCGAGCACGTCGACCACATCGTCGACATGCGCCGCTACCAGGTGATGATCGAGTCCGCGTTCCCGTCCGAGGCGGGCACGATGCTCAAGAACCTGGAGAAGAAGGGCAACCCCTGGGGCCTGGCGAAGAAGCAGCGCCTGGAGTGGACCAAGGAGGTCGACTTCGAGGTCCCGGTCGTCGGCAAGGACATCGAGGACCTCTCCGAGGTCGAGTACCTGTACTGGGTCGGCTGCGCGGGCGCGCTGGAGGACCGCGCCAAGAAGACGACGAAGGCCTTCGCCGAACTCCTCCACATCGCGGGCGTGAAGTTCGCGATCATGGGCGGCGACGAGAAGTGCACCGGTGACTCGGCCCGCCGCCTCGGCAACGAGCCGCTGTTCCAGGAACTGGGCATGGAGAACGTCATGTCCCTCAACGCCGCCTTCGGCGAGGAGATGGACGACGACGGCAAGGTCACGCCCGAGTCGGCGAAGCCGAGGTCGGCGAAGAAGATCGTCGCCACCTGCCCGCACTGCCTCAACACCCTCGGCAACGAGTACCCGCAGCTCGGCGGCGACTACGAGGTCATCCACCACACCCAGCTGCTCCAGCACCTCGTCGACGAGGGCAAGCTGGTCCCGGTCACCCCGGTCGAGGGCATCATCACCTACCACGACCCCTGCTACCTGGGCCGCCACAACAAGATCTACACGCCTCCGCGCGAGATCATCGGCAAGGTCCCCGGTCTCAGGAACGAGGAGATGCACCGCCACAAGGAGCGCGGCTTCTGCTGCGGCGCGGGTGGCGCGCGGATGTGGATGGAGGAGCGGATCGGCAAGCGCATCAACAACGAGCGCGTCGACGAGGCCCTGTCCCTCAACCCGGACATCGTGTCCACGGCCTGCCCGTTCTGCCTGGTCATGCTGACCGACTCGGTCAACGGCAAGAAGAACGAGGGCGCGGCCAAGGAGTCGATCCAGGTCGTCGACGTCGCCCAGCTCCTGCTGGACTCCGTCAAGACCCCGGCGGAGGAGCCCCCGGCGGGCGCGTCGGAGAGCGAGGACGCGCCGGAGCCGGAGCCGGTGAAGTGAGCACCGCGGCGCCCCGCACCTGACGACGACGCCCCCAGGTCCGTACGTACGGACCTGGGGGCGTCCTCGCGCAAGGGGGCGTCGTCGGGCACGCGCGGGGGCCGGACACGGGGAAGGCGGCGGCGGCGCTCGGGGACGGGCGCTGGGCGTCCCGGGGCGCGCCTGCGCATCCGTGGGCGGGTCCTGCTCGTCCCGGGGCCTGCGCATCCGTGGGCGGGTCCTGCTCGTTCCGGGGCGCCCGCGCGTCCGTGGGCGGCCAGGCGCCCCGGGCGCCTACGCGTTCTTCGGCTCGGCCTGCTGCACGACCTCGAAGGACCACAGGGTGGAGCCGGTGGCCGCGGGCTTCGGCTGCTGCTGCCCGCCCTCGCCCTCACCGGCGCCGGTGCCCCGGTGGGCGGACTTCATCGGCCCCTCCATCCAGGCCTGGAACGCCGCCTCGTCCCGCCAGCGGGTGTACACCAGGTACGTGTCGGTCCCCTCGACGGGACGCAGCAGCTCGAACCACTCGAACCCGTCGGAGTTCTCGACGGCGTGCGCCCGCGAGGCGAACCGCTTCTCCAGCGTCTCCCGCTGTTCGGCGGGCACGGTCAGTACGTTGATCTTGACTACGCTCATGGATCCATCCTGCCCCCGGACCGCCGCAACCGCCGGGAGCACCCCCCGATGTGCTCACCGAACGCCGGAAGACGCAGGAGAACCAGCGGGCGGCGCGGTCCTGAGACCGCCCCTGAGAACCGTCCGGCGCCTCCCCTAGGGGATGTCACAGCTCGGCCGCAAAGCCGGGCCCGGACGCCCGGGGCCCGCACGTCACCCAGCGGGAGCGGGTACGTTCGACGACGTGGCTGGATTCAGGATCGGACGCGGCGGCCGGGACGACCGTGCCCCGCAAGCGCGCCCCCAACAACCCCCGTACGGACAGCGGACGCCGCCCCGGGCGCCGTCGCACGGCTACCCGTCGGCGCCACAGCCGTACCCGCAGCAGCAACCGCACTACGGCCGCCCGCCGCAGGGCCGGCCGCCGCAGGGGCGTCCCCAGCCCGGCCGGCCGCAGTACGGCGCCGGCGGAGCGGGAGCGGCCCAGTGGCCCCAGGCGGCGGACGGCGGCTACGGGGGGCACGGCGAGCCGGAGTACTTCGGTGACGGCGCCGCCCACCCGCAGGGCGGCCCCGACCGGTACGCGGCCGACAACCCGGGCCACACCCAGGCCTTCGCGATCGGCGAGGACCCGTACTCGCAGGGCGAGACCTACCGCGCGGGCTCGGCCCCGGCCGGTCCCCTCGGTCCCCGCCTGCACTGGAAGGACCTGCTGCGCGGCATCGTCCTCGCGCCGAACCAGACGTTCCTCCAGATGCGCGACTACACGATGTGGGGCCCCGCCCTCGTCGTGACGTTCCTCTACGGACTGCTGGCGGTCTTCGGCTTCGACGGCGCCCGCAAGGACGCGATCCACGCCACCCTCTCCAACGCGGTCCCGATCGTGCTGATCACGGCCGTGGCGATGGTGATCAGCGCGTTCGTCCTGGGTGTGGTCACCCACACGCTGGCCCGCCAGCTCGGCGGCGACGGCGCCTGGCAGCCCACGGTCGGCCTGTCCATGCTGATCATGTCCCTCACGGACGCGCCGCGTCTGGTCTTCGCCATGTTCCTGGGCGGCGACGCCGGCTTCGTGCAGATCCTGGGGTGGGCCACCTGGGTGGCCGGCGGCGCGCTGCTGACCCTCATGGTCAGCCGCTCCCACGACCTGCTCTGGCCGAAGGCACTGGGCGCCTCGGCGATCCAGCTGATCGCCCTGCTGTCGATCGTGAAGCTGGGCACGTTCTAGGGAAGGCGGACACACCGCACGCACGTCGCAGGGGCCCGGCCGTCGAGCCGGGCCCTTCCGCGTGTCCCGGCGGGACGCGCGGGCGCGGCTACCGGGCGACCGGTTTCCTGACGCGGTCGGTCTCGTCCTGCACCAGCAGGGAGAGCAGGGAGGCGACGGACAGCCCGGCCTCCGCCGGGTGGCGCAGCACCTTGTCGGCCTGGATGCGGTAGGTGTTCGTACGCCCTTCGCGGGTGTGCGACAGGTAACCGTCCTGCTCCAGGTCGGAGATGATCCGCTGGACGGCGCGTTCCGTCAGCCGGCAGTGCGCGGCGATGTCGCGGATCCGGACGTTCGGATTGTCGGCAATGGCTGCCAGGACACGCGCGTGGTTGGTGATGAACGTCCATCCGATGTGGGATTCAGGCACTCCGACCATGCCCCGCATTTTAGGGGACTCGCTTGCCTGACCCCAGATACATGACATACTTTTCGCGTAACAGAAGACGTTTGGCGGTGGGACAGGAGGGACACAGGAGTGTCTTGGAACGAGGCGGTCCCGCCAGGGCGCACGTGCGAGGCCGCCGGAAGCGGCGAACAGCCGATCACCCCGCTCGCCGGATCCGCCCCGTCCGGCGGGACCACCCCCTCCGGCGGAATCGGCCCGCACGACGGGTCGGCTCCGTCCGACGGGTCGGCCCCGTCCGGCGGGGCAGGCTCACGCGACGGGTCCGTCCCGTCCGGCGGGGCAGGCTCACGTGACGGGTCGGCCCTGCCCGACGGGCCGAAGGTGATGGGGCGCGAGTACGGCGGCGCCTGGGTCGTCATCGCACGCGGCGCCTACGACATGCAGTCGATCACCCCGCTGGCGAACGCGCTGGACGCCGCGGCCGCCAGGCGGCAGAAGGTGGTCCTGGACGCCTCGGCCATCACCTTCGCGGACTCGTCGCTGCTGAACCTGCTGGTGCGCACCCACCTGGCGACCGCCTTGCGGGTGACCTCACCGGCGCGGCAGCTGCGACGGCTCCTCGAGATCACCGGAACCGACACCGTCCTGGAGGTCCGGGCGACGATCGAGGACGCCGTCGCCTCCTAGGCGTACGGACCACGGCCGCCGGAACTCTCCCGTGCGCGCGAGAGCCCCCCGACGGTCGTCGGGGGGCTCTCGTACGGACGCCGGCCGGGAAACGGCCCCGGGTCAGAGCGCTTCCTTGTTCTCCTTGGGCGTCTCACCCGACTTGTGCACCGGAGGCAGGACACTCCACGGGAAGTTGATCCAGTCGTCGGTGCGCTTCCAGACGTACTCGCACTTCACGAGCGAGTGGGACTTCTCATAGACGACCGCGCTGCGCACCTCGGCCACGGTGTCCAGGCAGAAGTCGCGGACCAGCTTGAGCGTCTTGCCGGTGTCGGCGACGTCGTCGGTGATCAGGACCTTCTTGTCGGAGAAGTCGATCACGTTGGGCACGGGCGCGAGCATGACGGGCATCTCGAGGGTCGTCCCCACGCCGGTGTAGAACTCGACGTTCACCAGGTGGATGTTCTTGCAGTCGAGGGCGTAGGCGAGGCCGCCGGCGACGAAGACGCCGCCGCGCGCGATGCTCAGCACTATGTCCGGCTCGAACCCGTCGTCGGCGATGGTCTGCGCGAGTTCGCGGACGGCCGTGCCGAACAGCTCGTAGGTGAGGTTTTCTCGTACGTCGCTCATGTGGTGGTGCCCCTCGGTCAGACCTGGGTCCGGTGGAAGTTGAGGTAGGAGCGGGAGGCCGTGGGCCCACGCTGCCCCTGGTAACGGGACCCGTAGCGTTCACTGCCGTACGGGGCCTCGGCGGGCGAGGTGAGCCGGAACATGCACAGCTGTCCGATCTTCATCCCGGGCCACAGCTTGATCGGCAGGGTGGCGAGATTCGACAGCTCCAGCGTCACGTGCCCGGAGAATCCGGGGTCGATGAACCCGGCGGTGGAGTGGGTGACGAGCCCGAGTCGCCCCAGCGAGCTCTTCCCCTCCAGCCGGGAGGCGAGGTCGTCGGGCAGGCTGATGACCTCGTACGTACTGGCGAGGACGAACTCCCCGGGGTGGAGGATGAACGGCTCCTCCCCCTCCGGTTCCACGAGCCGGGTGAGGTCCGGCTGCTCGACCGAGGGGTCGATGTGGGGGTAGCGGTGATTCTCGAACACCCGGAAGTAGCGGTCGAGCCGCACGTCGATGCTCGACGGCTGCACCATGGATTCGTCGTACGGATCGATCCGCACCCGGCCGGCGTCGATCTCGGCCCGGATGTCCTTGTCTGAGAGAAGCACGCCCCGAGGATACGCAAGACGCGCGGAGCCCCCACAATCAGGACGGACCCCGCGCGCCTGTGCCGCTTCGCGGACCTACCGCTTCTCCAGCACCACCGGCACCGCACTGCGGAGCCGGGCACACCGGGGACACCGCACGAGCCGACCGGGGCCGAGCCGCTCGGCCTGCTGCATCGGGAACGAAGCGGTGCTGAACACGTGCCCCTCGGCACAACGGACGACGGTGCGCTCCATCAAGCCCTCAAGTCCCTTCCCCAGAACCCCGCCTGGCCTTCTGCCGCCTGACGACAAAAGCCACACTACGGGATCAAAGAGGCGACCCTCCAGGCGGCACTCCGGCCCCGCCGGGACCCTCCGCACCCTCTCCACCGTACGCCCAACTCCGGCCCCCCACAGCCCTCCTCCCCACCCCGCAGACATCCCTGGCCCCCGGGGCTTGAGCACCGGGGGCCAGGGATGAGGTACAGTGAGCGAGCACTGGACACCGACTCCGTCGGCGTCTTACGCGGGTGTAGTTTAATGGTAGAACATCAGCTTCCCAAGCTGAGAGCGCGAGTTCGATTCTCGTCACCCGCTCCATGCTTAAGGCCCAGGTCAGAGACCTGGGCCTTTTTGTCGGCCAGGCTCGGCCGCGCGGACGATCGGTCCGGGTCAGTTGTTCTGTTGTTTGAGCTCGCGTACCGCCGCGGGCAGTGCGAGGCACAGGGCGAAGGAGGTCGCGAAGCCTCCTCCCCCTGCCAGAACGGCATCGGTGGAACCAACGCCTGACCGCATCACCAACAGGCTGACGAAGAGGCCGACCACCGTGGAACAGGCAACGTACAGTGCCAGCCACAGTTGCCACGTACGTGCGGAACGGCCTGTCGCTTCGGGCATGAACGTAGATCCTTTCGAGATACGGGCGGGAGGGAGAGGGGACGCGCGAGGGGCTCAGCGGTGGCAAGCCCTCACAGCGGCTCGACCGAGCCGTGCAGCAGGTGTTCGGCGAGTTCGGCCCGCAGCCGGCCAAGTGCCGAGACGTACGAGGCATACGCGTCGGCGCGTCGGCCGAGCTCATCGAGGAGACGCACGCTCCGCCGCTGCTGCCCGATCGGCGGAAAGCGCACCGGAAGGTGGCCCAGAGCAGCAGAGCTCAGTGACGGGGCCGCCGTGGCCGCCGCGCGGTGGGACATCCACTCGCGCGAGTACCGGAGGCCCAGGTAGGCATGGAGGTACTGAGGGTCGATCTCGGCATCCGGACGTACGCGCAGCCGCGTCACGTTCGAGCTGAGCAGCCATCCGGTCTGCGTGCCGGAGACCAGCGCGGGTCGTTGCTGCGCACCCGTGCGTACGCAGACGATGTCGTTCGGGAGCAACTCGAACCTCTTGAAGCGCTCGGCCGTCTCCCAGGGCACGCGGTCCCGGGTCTCGTCCGCGATCCTCCCGTCGACGAGATCCTGCGGGAAGACAAGCGGAACGCCGGCGTTCGCCGTACGTGCCGCTGCCGGCAGGCGGGTGTACGACGGCCCGGGTCGGATTTCGCACAGGTCCTTGAGTACTGCCTCGTTCCAGCCGCCGGGTCCCGAACCCGGGCGATAGCCGCTTTCCGGTTCCCTCGCCCGCCGCTCCAGCAGAAGCAGCTTGTCCTTATGCCCCACCACCTCACCGGCTTCGCGCAGCCGGGCCGTGACGGGAGCAGCGCCGTACTTTCCGCTCCCCAGGTAGTCGGCAGGGCGCAGTGAGCACCCTTCTCCGGCGACGACCTGGCGGGAAACGACGACAGCAGAGAAGCCTCTCGCAGTCGCACGCACCGCGTACTCGCCGTCCGGGCACCGCTCCCCGTCGAGCCATGGACGGACCACGGCCGTGATCGCTTCGCGATCCGTGTCCCGCAGTACGCGTCGACGCCGCACCTTCGCCCCCAGCTCCTGGGCGTCGACGAACAGGATGCCTTCCCTCGCCGGATGCTCCGCTCGTCGCAGCACCCACAGGGACACCGGCACGGGCGTCGCGGAGAACAGATGGGACGGCACGGTGATGACGCACTCCACGGCCCCTCCACGGACCAGGGCGCGGCGGATCTCGCGCTCGGCGGTGTTGACCGAGTTGCCCGCCTTGACCGGCATGACCACCACTGCGCGACCACCGGGTACCAGCGCCCCGAGGGCGTACTGCACCCAGGCGAAGTTGTCGTTGCCCTGTGGTGGTGATCCGTACGGCCAGTCTCCTGTCCGGCGTCCGGGGCCGGGTGCGTCGCTCATGTTGAACGGGGGGTTCGTCAGGACCACGTCGACACCGTGTCCGCGGTTCGTTGGCCACCGGTCGGACCGGGTGCTGGTCAGCTTCGGCCGGACGCCGAGGTGGAGAAGGTACAGGCTCGCGACTGCTTGCAGCCGGCCGTCAAGGGTCTCGCCGTACACGGTCCCCCGCGCGCCTCCGATGTGGCGGTGCGCAGCCGCCAGCATCTCTCCCCCTCTCATATAAGGGTCGAGCACCGAGGTCCTCTGCCCCGGGGTCAGTACAAGTGCTGCGGACAACGAGGCCAGGCCCACCGGGCTGCAGAACTCCGAACTCTGCAGCCCTTCCCGGGCGCTGAAGGACTCCCACACCAGTTGGAACGCGCCGGCGCCTGTGCCTGCTGCCGTCCGCACTGCCGTGGTGAGGTCATCCCAGCTCCGTGGTTCCAGTTGCAGCAAGCTGCTGCGCATGTCGGTGCGGTCGCCGTTCCGGCGCAGCGCGTCCTGCGCCATGTCGCCCAGGCAACGGAGCAGCGATTGCACGTCTCGGACCCCTTGGCCTGCCGACATGGCATGCTCGATGCGGCGCCATCGCCCCGGTTCCGCATGTCGTACGTACATCACGATGAGACAGAGATTCACGAAGTCCGCCATCGTCGCCGGGCCTCGGACGCGGTCCGCGAGCCGGCCCATCAGCTGATCGACGGCCTTCTCGTCCTCGGCCCCGATGCGCTGAGTGCGCTCCACGGCCTCCGATTCCGCAGAGGGGCGGTCACCACTGGTCCGGAGGAATCGGTCGGCGTAGGTGGTTCCCGCCTGCTCCCCTTCGAGTAACTGCGACTGGGGAACGATGCGGTTCATCAGCCACCGCGTGATCTCGGCCTCGTGGAAGAGCTCCGTGTCGCCGGAGCGCACAGGAGTGGGAAAGTCTTTGTGCCGCCGGGCCCAGTTCGACACAGCCGGACGCTTCACGCCCGCACGCTCAGCGATCTGGTTCCGGGTGACCAGGCCGGTTTGTTCATCGTGCGCCAACTGCACTTCGTCTCCTCATGGTTGGGGCGGTCGTGCTTCCCATGCGAGGACCGTACGAGGAGAGGGAGGTGTGATCCAAGTGCGCATTCACAGTGCTCGCTTACTCCGCCCCGTCCGGACAGTGGGCAGCTCGCCCTGCCACGACCGCGGCAAAGACGAAAAAAGCATGTGGAAGCGGGTCCTTGATGTTCCTGCGACCGGACTCCCCGCTTGGAGCCAACGATTATGGGGCTTAACAGAAGTCTCAGGTGGTTCCTCGCGCGCTGTTCCGAGGCTTCGAGAGCTGGGTGATGCCAAGGGGCTCGGCGAGCTTCTCGACCCGGCGGGTGAAGACGCCGGGAAGACGTGCGCTGGGCACGTCCGGGACGAGGGCCCGCTCGGCGCGGCGGCCGCAGTCAACGCGTTCGCTCCGACCAGACGCCGCCGACCCATCGTGTCCGGCGTTGCGGAAGACGCCGACCTCAGCGGACCTCAGCGCGTCGGCGAGCGTCCTGACCCTCGCGCACAGCGGGTCAGGACCGGCCGCGGCGAGTCAGAGGCAAGGCACGGTGGCGGCCGGATCGGCACTTCCGTTCGCGCCCGTCGGCTCCCTAACGTCGACGGCGCGGCACCGGGCGGTCCCGGATCACCCGGCGCCCCCAGCGCCCTCCCTTACCTGTCCTGAGCAAGGAGCTGAAGCAGCATGGCGTCGCCCCCCCTCTTCTTCCCCGTCACGACGGTTCGGCCCTGGTGGTCGGCGGGCCGACGACCGTCCTCGACCTCGGCGGGCTCCGCATCGTCTCCGACCCGACGTTCGACGACCCGGGTCCGTACGGCTACCTGACCAAGACCGAGGGGCCGGCTCTCGCCGAGGACCGGCTCGCCGACGTCGACCTGGTCCTGGTCAGTCACGACAACCACGCGGACAACCTCGACGACCGGGGCCGTGCCTTCGCGCTGGCCGCCCCGCTGCTGCTCACCACGACCAGCGGCGCCGGCCGGCTCGGTGCTCCCGCGCAGGGTCTGGCCGCCTGGGACTCCCACACGCTCACCCGCCCGGACGGCGGCGAGCTGACCGTCACCGCCGTGCCGGCCGTCCACGGTCCCGAGGACGGCGAGCGCGGCCCGGACGGCGAGGTCAACTGCCAGGTCGTCGGCTTCGTCCTCGCCGGGGGCGGGCTGCCCACCGTGTACATCAGCGGCGACAACGCCTCCCTGCGCACCGTCGCCGAGATCGCCCGCCGCATCCCGCGTATCGACGCGGCCGTCCTCCACGCCGGTGCCGCCCGCGTCCCGGGCAAGTTCCGCGGACGTCCGGTCAGTCTCGACAGCGTCCGTGCCGCCGCGGCCGCCGCGGTCCTCGGCGCCCCCGTCAACATCCCGGCCCACTACAGCGGTTGGACCCACTTCACCGAGGGCCGCGAGGTCATCGAGCACGCCTTCGACGACGCGGGTCTGACCGGCGTCCTGCGCATCGCCGAACACGGCACCTGGCTCCCCCTGAAGCCCTGACCGGCCCTCGCCCCCCCGAAGGCCCGCCGTGCCCCTCGTACGCATCGGGGGGATCCGCGGCCGCTCTCCCCGGTCCCGCCGGGCGTCCCGGCTCCCCCCTCTCCCGCCCCGTTCCCCCTTCCACCATTCCGTCCGGCGTCCCAGGAAGGGCACGTCGTCGCAGGTGGGAGGCCATTCGCGCATCCCAGCGTCCCGCGATTCCCGAAGGAGTGGCGGGCGGGACGCCCGCCGGCACAGGGTTGAGTCATCGCAGCACGGCGGCTCGCCGGACACGGTGCCCCGCCCTGCTCAACTCCCCTCTCATGACCGTGCTCCGGTGCGCCCACCCGCGCCCCGGGCAGCACGGTCGGGACCGCACCGACCGACACGGTTCACCAGCAGGAAGCCGTCTTCCTGGTACTCAGAGAAAGCAGCCCGCCATGCGTATCGCCACTCGTCTCCTCTCCCGTCCGGCCGCCTCCTCCGTGGTCGTCGCCGCCGCCCTCGCGCTCGTCGGCATCCAGGCCGCCGGGCAGACCGCCTCCGCCGCACCGAGGCAGGCGCCCACGGCCGTCACCTGCACCGCGGCGAACACGAAGCTGACCGTCACCGAGGTGTCGCGTCCGGTCAACCACCTGCTGCTCAAGGCCACCAACACCGGGACCAAGCCCTGCTACGCGTACAGCGCCCCCTTCCTGCGGGCCGGCGCCGACGCCCAGGCCCCGCTGCCGTGGGCGCGGGAGACCACGCCGCAGGCCGTGGTGACGCTCAAGCCCGGCCAGTCCGCCTACGCGGGGATCCTGACGTACTCCCCCGACGGCGAGGGCGGCGGCAAGGAGAAGACCCTGGGCGTGTACTTCACCGACAGGAAGGGCGGCGCCACCGGCAAGGAGAAGACCCTGAAGCTGCCGCACGGCGGCGTCTTCTTCAACAGCGCTGCCGCCGTCACGTACTGGCAGGACAACGCGGCGGACGCCCTCTACTGGTGACCCGCCCGGCGTCCCAGGCCGCAACCGCCGCCGGCCGCACCGGGCCCGCCGCCTTCACCGGGGCCCCGGTGCGGGCGGCGGGCCCCGGTGCGGGCGGCGGTGTCGTTCCGCAGCGGCCCGCCCCTCCGGATCACGGGGGAAGGACCCACCTTGCTGCTCGATCGCATGTCGGCACGGACTGGCGACCCAGGCCGCGCGCACACGTCTTCTGCCCCCTGTGATCGTTCTACGGCGGCTGCGGAGGCCGGCTGAGGCGGAGGGCCCGGATTCACGGGCCCTCCCTGCCGCCCGCGAGACGGCGGCGCCACCAGCGGCCGGAGCCCCACCGCCGCTGATCCGCGAACGGATCCGGAAGGGTGCGCCGGAGGTACGCGGTGTCCAGGCAGGCCACTCGGCGCCTCAGCTCCTCGCGAGCACGGACAGGCAGGTGCCGCAGGACCTCCTCGAGGACGTCCCGGGCGTGGCGCACGTCGTCGAAGGAGCAGCCGCGGCACGAGCACTCCGCGTCCTGCGGGTACAGGGGACGGCGGCCCGGTGCCAGCGCGAACGCCCGGTACCGTCTCAACGCCCGTTCCGTGGCGCCGGGGTACACGTAGTAGTCGGTCGAGAGTCTCTCGACCCGGTGTACCGCCAGGCTGGTGCGAGCCGAAAGCCAGTGGATCCGGCCCGGTGGCGGATCTGTCCGGGCTCGCGGGTCAGGTCGTCGGCCGGCACGGAGCCGGCCAGGCCGTCTACGCGGCATCGGCCTTTCGGTACGCGGTCATGGACGCCATCCTGCCAGGAGGCCCGCGGGGAGCACAGGCACGGGGCGTCGAGTGCGCCTGCACCCGACGCCGCCGCACGCGCACCCGACCGGCGGGCAGTGCGGAATGCGGGCGTGCGGACGCGGGCATGCGGGCATGCGGACCTGAGCGCTTTTTACTGACCCTTCCGTGGCCCCGGCGGGAGTTCGGTCGGGCGGTGGAGGGCGCCTCGCAGGGGCTCTCACCTGGTGAGACCCGGAAGACGGGCTCGCCGGATGTGCCCGGACGTGTGCCGGGCGGTCTGGATCTGTGCCGACGGCCACAGCGGGGCGGGCCTGCGAAGGCGCATACTGAGTCATGACAAAGCCTGCTGCGCCGAAGCGTCATCTGCCCACCAGCCCCTTCAAGGCCCCGGTCACACCGGTCCCCAAGCACTTCGCCGTGGGCGACCAGGTCACGCACGACATGTACGGCCTCGGCCGCGTCGTCGGTGTCGAGGACGGGATCGCGGCGCTCGTGGATTTCGGCTCGGAGCAAGTGCGGGTCCTCAGCCCGTACGCCAAGATGACCAAGCTGTAGGGCCACCAGGGCCGACAGGACCGCTGTGCCCGGTGATGGCACCCCAGGCCCCGTTCAGGGGCCTGTCACGGAAAAGAGTTCTCTCATCGATCTGACGTCGCTGTTCTCCGCGCCGGAAGGGCAACCCCGCCGTTCCGCGGCGGCATCGCCGCCTCCGGCCACGCAACCCTTCCAGGCCCCTGATTTCGGGGAGGACGAGACCCTGCTGCCCGAAGACGTGCAGGAGCCCGTCACGGACGTACGTACGGCGCGGCGCAAGGGTGCCCGGTCCCGCGGATAGGACCGTTCAGCCGACGAGGCCGCCCTGTTCCGCCGGCCATGAGGCCGGCCCGTTCCGCTGCTGACGACGGTGAGGCCGGCAGGCCCGCCACGCGCCGCGTCGCGCCTGCCGCCGCCTTCCACCGGCCGCCGGATGTCTCCCGGGGTGCGGTGAGGCGGCCCGTCCGGCCCGGGTCGCCGCGGGCTCAGGTCTCGCCCGTGCCCCTGGGCCGCCGCGGGGTCGCGGTCTCCTCCGGAGTGCCGGGCCGCCCCCACGCCCGCCCAGGGCCTACGACGCCAGCCGCTCCGGTGCGCGAGCGCCGGGGCGCGCCGGGACGGTGGCCGGTTCCGGGCGGCTGATCTCCGTCCAGACCGCGTCGAGGGAGAGCCCCAGGACGTCGGCGATCGCCGCGATGGTGGGGAAGGCGGGGGTGGCCACGCGGCCCGTCTCGATCTTCCGGAGGGTCTCCGGTGAGACGCATGCGGCGAGCGCGACGTCGAGCATCGAACGCTCCCCTCTGGCCCGGCGCAGGAGGGCACCGAGGCGCTGTCCGCGTTCGACCTCTTCGGGAGTGAGCGGCAACCTGACCATGACTCCGATTCTAGTACCGGTACAGTATGGCCGGTATAGTTATTGGTCACCTGAGAAGGGCGTCGCATGATCGAGATCCTGAACCCCACGCTGCTGTCCCGGGCAAGGGACACGGGCGCCCTGGTCGGCGGCATCCTCCAGGAGCTGAAGAGCCGCAGTACGGTCGGCACGAACCTCCTGGACATCGACCGCTGGGCCAAGGACCTGATCGTCGAGGCGGGGGCCACGTCCTGCTACGTCGACTACGCCCCGTCCTTCGGACGCGGCCCGTTCGGCCACTACATCTGCACGGCCGTCAACGACGCGGTGCTCCACGGACGGCCGCACGACTACACGCTCGCCGACGGCGATCTGCTGACGCTCGACCTCGCCGTCCTGCTGGGCGGGGTCGCCGCGGACGCCGCCATCAGCTTCATCGTGGGCGAGTCGCGGCCCCCGGAGAGCGTCGCGCTGATCGGTGCGACCGAACGCGCGCTGGCCGCGGGGATCGCCGCCGCCCGGCCCGGTGCGCGCATCGGCGACATCGCCCACGCCATCGGCACGGTCCTCGGTGAAGCGGGGTACGCGGTCAACACCGAGTTCGGAGGTCATGGCATCGGTTCGACGATGCACCAGGACCCGCACGTCCCGAACACCGGTCGCCCCGGCCGTGGCTACAAGCTGCGCCCCGGGCTGCTGCTGGCGCTGGAGCCGTGGGTCATGGCGGACACCGCCCGCCTCGTCACGGACGCCGACGGGTGGACGCTGCGCAGTGCGACGGGGTGCCGGACGGCCCACACCGAGCACACCATCGCCATCACCGACGACGGCGCCGAGATCCTCACCCTGCCGAACCAGCCGCGGCCGTAAGGGCGGAACGCTGCCGGACCTTCACGGCAGGCGGAACCCGCAGAACCTCACAGCCGCGGCCGACAGGGCGACACCCCAGGGAACCCTCCCAGCCGCGGCCGTGAGAGCGGGGCCTCGCCGCCGTGCCGGCCGGCGCCGGCGCGTAGGGGCGTGACGCCGCGCCGTACTCGCGCCCGTGGCCGCCGCCTCCCGCGCTGCCGGCAGGGCGCAACCCTGCCGACCCCGCACAGCCGCGGCCGTGAGGACAGTCCCTCGCGCCCGGCCTCTCCCGCGCTGCCGCCGGGCTCCTGAACAGGTTCGAAACCGTGCTGTCGGACGGTGATCCCGGCTGCTACTGTCGCCCTGCTCGCGCAGGGACGAGCGGCGGTTCCGTATGCGCCCCTCCTGCGTCGACTGCCCTGGGGAGGGACTCTTTTCGTGATTCGTCCGCTGAACGGGCGGGCCGGGCGTCACCAGCGTGCGCTCGGCCGTATCGCCCTCACCGTCACGCTCGCCGTGACCGCCGGATTCGGCATCGCCGCGGGGACGGCCACCGCCGACGGGCCCGGCACGTCCGCCGATCCCGTCGTGGTCAGCCCCGGCGCACGCTTCGTGCCCCGTGCCACCGTCGTCCTGAACGCCGGCCGGACCGGTTTCCTGACCGCGCAGGAGGGGGACGACCGGCTCCGCTGGACCGACTACGCCACCGGTGCGACGACCGTCCTCGCCCACCGGCTGCCCGAGCCGCTCGACTACGACGTGGACGAGTTCCGGTTCACCCGGCGGCCGGGCGACTTCGGCCACGGCTCCGACACCGTCGCCCTCTACGCCGAGACGCCGGCCCCGCACGTGACGCTCCAGCAGGGGGCCGGCGGCGGACCGACGACCACGGTCGCCCTCCCGGAGGGCCAGACGTACGTCGCGACCTACGGCGACACCGTCGTCACCCGGACCGGCACCGAGAACGCCGTGACGAGCCTGCACCTGCTGCGCGTGGAGGACGGCGAGGTGCGGGACCGGAAGCTGGAGGGGCTGCCGCAGGGGTGGAACCTGGCCGTCGGCGAGGGGGACGCCCGGTCCGTCGCCGTCCGCGGCATCAAATGGGAGGACAGCACGATGTCCCAGGGGTGGTGGGTCGTCGACCTGGCCACCGGGAGCGTGAAGGCGCTGTCCACCCACGGGGAGAGCGTCTCCTTCGACCGGGACACCGTCTTCCAGACCGGCGCCCCGTCCGTCGACTCCGCCCTGGTGTACCGCCGCGACGACCTCGACGCCGAGCCGGCCACCGTCGACCTGCGGGACATCGCCGCGTACCAGGACGTCGTACGGCCCTTCGCCGGCGGCCTGGTCACGGTGACCCCGCCGAGCCCGGGCAACGACGGCGGCTACCGGGGCAACCAGCTCTTCCTGCACGACGCCTCGGGGAAGTGGCAGTCCCTGCTGGCCGTCGCCTCCCCGTCCGTGCACCGCACGCCCGACGGTTCCCTCCTGGTGGCCGGCGCGGAGAAGTCCACCGACTACGGCGCACTGGACTGGGGGTACTACCTCTTCACCCCGGCCGCGGACGGGACCGTCACCCGCAAGCGCCTCGCGGACATCGAGGACCGGGAGGCCGAGCCGGCCGGCATCGCGCTGGGCAGCGGCATCCTCACCACGGCCGACGACTCGCAGTACTACGACCCCGGCACCTACATCGGCGGCTACCGGAGCACCTGGCTGAAGACCTCCGGCCGGCCGGAGGAGCTGAGGTCGACCACCGACGGCCTCGTGTCGGGACGGGACGACGACGGCTGCAGCCCCGCCGAGGGCGTCCACTGCGTGACCATGTTCGCGAGCGGCGACGGGCAGCACGGCCGCAAGGCGTCCACCGAGCAGGGCCTCACCATGCTCTACCGCAACGGTGCCGCGTCCTGGGGTCCGCGGGTGTCCTCCGGAGTCCAGAACCCGCAACTGGTCGACCTCTCCGGCCGGTTCGGCGTGGTCGACTCGGCCGCACTCAACGAGCAGGCCGTCCTGCGCTTCGGGGACGCGGACACCGGCAAGGTGCTCCAGGAGCGGGACCCGGTCGCGGCCTCCGTCTGGGGCGACACCCTGTGGAGCGCCCTCGGACGGTTCGGCCCCGGCCCCTCGGGCCGGCCGACCGGGGTGGCGGCCAGGAACCTGGTGACGGGCGCCGCCGGTGACTCCTTCGACGCGGGGTGCGTCCCCGACGAGCTGCAGGCCGTGGGCCGCTGGGTGTACTGGCGGTGCGACGACTCCGTCTGGAACTCCTTCAAGGGTGCCGGCGTCTACGACCGGCAGACCAAGCGCTCCCTGAAGCTCGGGCGCGAGGAGGCGCTGCTCGGCGACGGCTACCTGGTCCACCGCTCGGACGCGGCCGGCCTCACCCTCCTCGACCTGCACAACGGCTTCCCGGCCGGTGCCGGGGAGGCGGACCTGCCCCAGCGGGTGGTCGTCACCGCCGCCCAGCTCGGGGACCGGACCGCGCGCCGCTCCGGGTGGACCGTCGACCGCTTCGGCGGCCACCTCGCCTACACGGGCGAGGACCGCCGGGTGCGGATCGTCCCGTCGGGCGTCCCGGCCTCCTCGATCTCCGTCATCGACTCCGACACGCCCGCCCTGGACCTCAAGTCCGGGACGTGGTCACCGCGTTGGTGGCTGTCGAAGCCCGCCGCGACGTGGTCGCTGACGCTGCGGAACAAGGCGAGCGGGAAGACCGTGCGGACGCTCTCCGGCGGAGAGGCCCGCGGGCTGGTCGCACCGGCCTGGGACGGCAAGGACGCGGCCGGGACGTATGTCCCCAACGGGGCGTACACCTGGACCCTGACCGCGAAGCCCGCCGACGGCGTCCAGGCGGACCTCTCCGTCACCGGGACGGTGCCGGTGACGGGCGGTGCCGCCGTGTGGCGGGACCTGGCCGGTGACGACGGGTTCGGCGACCTGCTGGCGACGGACAGCGCCGGGGCCGTGACGCTGTACAGGGGCACCGGGACCGGCGGGCTGTCGTCCCGGATCCCCGGGTCCGGCGACAGGTTCGCCGCCGGCTCGGTGCTCGTGCCCTTCGGGGACGTGGACGGGGACCGGTGCGCCGATGTGCTCGTACGGGTGGGCGACCAGCTGCGCGCGTACCGGCCGGGGTGCGGGAAGGTCGTCGGCGCCTCCTCGCCGTACACGGCGATCGGCACCGGCTGGGGCCAGTACGACCGGCTCACCTCGCCCGGGGACGTGAACGGGGACGGCTACGCCGACCTGATCGCCCGTCAGGCGTCGACCGGGGACATGTACTTCTACGCCGGTTCGGCCGACCACCGGCTGAAGGCCCGGGTGCGCATCGGCACGGACTGGAAGCTGTACCAGCGGATCGTCGGCGCCGGTGACCTGAACGGGGACGGGCGCGGCGACCTGCTCGGCGTCGACTCCGCCGGGGTGCTGTGGCGGTACTACGGCACCGCCACCGGCGGCGTGACCCCGCGGGCACGGGTCGGCGGCGGCTGGAACACGTACTCCGCCCTCGTCGGCACCGGCGACCTGACCGGTGACGGCCGCGCCGATCTGGTGGCACGGGACACCGCCGGGAAGCTGTGGCGGTACTCCTCCACGGGCACCGGCAACTACAGCTCCCGGGTGCTGATCGGCACGGGTGGCTGGAACGGCTTCACGGGGCTGTTCTGACCCGCGCGTGAGGGGACGGGTCCGGCCCGCGCGTGAGGTCGCGGGCCCGGTCCGCGAGTGAGGTGGCGGTGGGCCGCCGTCGGTGCGGTGACCGTGCCGGCGGCGGCCCACGGCCGTCGGCACGGTGGGTCAGGCGGGCACGAGGACAGGCGGGCAGGCGGCCAGGCGGGCAGGCGGCCAGGCGGCCAGGCGGCCAGAACGACGCGGCGGGCAGGCCGTGCCTCGGCCCGTCGCACCACGCCCTGTAGCCGCGACGCCGCTGACGTAGCGGCCCCCGCAGCGGTCCTGCGGCAGGACCGGCTGGGTTCCGGTGCTGCGGAGCGGGGTGCCGTCGAGGGCGACCGCGAGCAGGACGGGGGCGCGGCCGAAGCCGGGACCGTACCCGCGCAGCACCTCCGTACAAACGCACATACCAGCCTTACGGATCCATGATCCGGCTGATGCGATGCGACTAGTGACGTATGGCTCGCATCTGCGGCAGTATCATCGGCGTTGCGCACCCACCGGGGACGGGCCGCCGGAGCATCCCAGCTTCCCCGGGTACATCGAACGGCGTGGCCGTCGGCGGACCGGTGGCCGGAAGACCACGGGCCGTGCGGCCGGTGGCCGCGAGGCCGTGGACGCGGCCGTTCAGGACCTTGAGGGAGTAGCCCCGTGATGACCCGTTCCGCGCGCCGGACCCGACGGATGCTTCAGGTGACCGGTGCGGGCGCCGCCGCGCTGCTGGCCCTGAGCGCCTGTTCGTCCTCCGGCTCGGACTCCGCCGGCTCCTCGGGGAAGCCGGACGCCTCCGCGGCGGGCAAGGTGTCCGGTGACGTGACCGTCTTCGCCGCGGCCTCGCTCAAGGAGTCGTTCACGACGCTGGGCAGGCAGTTCGAGAAGGAGCACCCCGGCACGAAGGTGACCTTCAGTTTCGGCGGCAGCGACTCCCTCGCGGCCGGCATCACCAGCGGCGCCCCGGCTGACGTGTTCGCCTCCGCCAGCCCCAGGACGATGAAGGTCGTCACGGACCACGGCGACGCGGCCGGCACGCCCGTCACCTTCGTGCGCAACCAGCTGGAGATCGCCACCCTGCCGGGCAACCCGGACAAGGTCGCCTCCCTGAAGGACCTCACGAAGTCCGGCCTGAAGGTCGTCCTGTGCGCGAAGACGGTGCCGTGCGGCGCCGCCGCGCAGAAGGCGCTGGACGCCAGCGGTCTCGGCCTCACTCCCGTCTCCTACGAGCAGGACGTCAAGTCCGCCCTGAACAAGGTGGTCCTGAAGGAGGCCGACGCCGCGGTCGTCTACGAGACCGATGTGAAGGCCGCCGGTGGCAAGGTGGACGGCGTGGAGTTCCCCGAATCGGCCAAGGCCGTCAACGACTACCCGATCACCCTGCTCAAGGGCTCGAAGAACACCGGCGCCGCGCAGGCGTTCATCGAACTGGTGCGGTCCGCCGAAGGGCGGCAGGTCCTCACCCGGGCCGGGTTCCTCGAACCGTGACCGCGCACGACGAGCCCGGCGCCGCGGCCCGCCCCCGCACGGGTGGGTCGCGGCGCCGCCGTGTCCGCGGCGGCGCGCCCCTGACGCTCCTGCTGCCCGCCGTGGCCGGCCTGGCCTTCCTGGTCCTGCCGCTGCTCGCCCTGCTGGTCCGGGCTCCCTGGCGGGGCATGCCCGCCCTGCTGACCAGCACCGAGGTGTGGCAGGCGCTCCAGCTGTCCCTGGTCTGCGCCACGGCGGCGACCGCGGTCAGCCTGGTGGTCGGGGTGCCGCTGGCCTGGCTGCTGGCCCGGGTCGAGTTCCCGGGGCGCGGGCTCGTGCGTGCCCTGGTGACGCTGCCGCTGGTCCTGCCGCCGGTGGTGGGCGGCGTGGCCCTGCTGATGGCGCTGGGGCGCAACGGCGTCGTCGGGCAGTGGCTGGACTCCTGGTTCGGGATCACCCTGCCGTTCACCACCCCGGGCGTGATCCTGGCCGAGGCGTTCGTGGCGATGCCGTTCCTCGTCATCAGCGTCGAGGGCACGCTGCGGGCCGCCGACCCGCGCTACGAGGAGGCCGCCCAGACCCTGGGCGCCTCCCGCTTCACCGCGTTCCGCCGGGTCACCCTGCCGCTGATCGCCCCGGGCATCGCCGCCGGTGCCGTACTGGCCTGGGCCCGCGCGCTCGGCGAGTTCGGCGCGACGATCACCTTCGCCGGGAACTTCCCCGGCCGCACCCAGACCATGCCGCTGGCCGTCTACCTCGCCCTCCAGAACGACCCGGAGTCGGCCATCGCCCTCAGCCTGGTCCTGCTGGCCGTGTCGGTCGCCGTGCTGGCGGGGCTGCGGGACCGCTGGATGACCGTCTCATGACCGGCACCGCGCGCCCCGCGCCGCCCGCCGCCACCGGGGAGGGGCTCGACGCCCGCCTGGTGGTCGACCGTGGCGCCTTCCGCCTCGACGTGGCGCTGACCGCCGAACCCGGCGAGGTGGTCGCGCTCCTCGGCCCCAACGGCGCCGGCAAGACCACCGCCCTGCGCGCCCTCGCCGGACTCGTCCCCCTCACCGAGGGCCATCTGCGGCTGGACGGGGCCGAGTTGGACCGTACGCCGCCCGAGTCCCGCCCGGTCGGTGTCGTCTTCCAGGACTACCTGCTCTTCCCGCACCTGTCCGCCCTGGACAACGTGGCGTTCGGGCCGCGCTGCCACGGCGTCGGCAAGGCGGAGGCCCGCGCCCAGGCCGGTGCCCTGCTGGAGCGCATGGGCCTGGCCGCGCACGCGTCCGCCAGACCCCGCCGGCTGTCCGGCGGCCAGGCCCAGCGCGTCGCCCTCGCCCGCGCCCTGGCCACCCGGCCGCGCCTGCTGCTCCTGGACGAACCGCTCGCCGCCCTGGACGCGCGCACCCGCCTCGACGTCCGCGCCCAGCTCCGCCACCACCTGGCCGGCTTCGAGGCGGTCGCCGTACTCGTCACGCACGACCCGCTGGACGCGATGGTCCTGGCCGACCGGCTCGTCGTCGTCGAGGACGGCCGCATCGTGCAGGAGGGCACCCCCGCCGGCATCGCCCGCCACCCGCGGACCGACTACATCGCCCGGCTGGTCGGCCTCAACCTCTACCAGGGGCGGGCCGAGGGCCACACGGTGCACGTCCGAGGCGGCGTCGGCATCACGACCGCCGAGGACCTCACCGGCCCGGCCTTCGTGGCCTTCCCGCCCAGCGCGGTCACCCTGCACCGGGACCGCCCCACCGGCTCCAGCGCCCGCAACCTCTGGCGCTGCGAGGTGGCCGGCCTGGAGACCCACGGCGATCTGGTCCGCGCCGACCTCACCGGCGAACTCCCCCTGACCGCCGACCTGACGACGATCGCCGCCGCCGAACTCGGACTCCACCCCGGGGCCACGGCATGGGCGACGGTCAAGGCCACCCAGACGCACGCGTACCTGGCCTGAGAGCGGGGAGGGGACGGAGCGGGCATCCTCCTGTCCCGGCGGGAGGGACGGCGGCGGGCCCCTTCCTCCCCTGCGGACCGGTCGGGCGCTACCGGTGAGGTGGTGCGGCCGGGATGTGCCGTCAGACGGCCGCGACCGACTCGCTCGGACGGGACCGCTCGCGCACGATGCGGCGGCGCCGGGACGGGATCCCGAGCGTCGGGTTCGCTGCGCCCCAGGCCGCGCCCTTGCAGACGACCTCCTTGTAGAGGGCGGCGAACCGGCCCGTCAGGGCCGCCCGGACCGCGCGGTCGTCGGCGGTGACGTACTGGATCAGGCCGTCCCTGCGGCCCAGCGAGACGCACTGGTTGAAGTAGCGCAGCGGGACGGCCGGGATCTTCTGGCCGGTCAGCCGGGCCGCGAGGGCGTCGGCGGCCTGCCAGGCGGTGGGGATGCCCGAGGCGCACGACATGCGCAGCGGCTTGCCGCCGGGGCCCGCCGCCATGGCCGCGTCGCCGATGGCGTACACGTCCGGGTGCGAGAGCGAGCGCATGGTGCGGTCGACCACGATCCGGCCCGTGCCGGTGACCTCCAGCGTGGTGGCCCGCGCGATCGGGTGCACCGCGAAACCGGTGGTCCACACGGTGACGTCGGCCGGCAGGCGGGTGCCGTCGGCGGTGCTGACGTGGTCGGCCCCGACACCGGTGACGGCGGTGTGCTCGTGCACGGTGACGCCGAGCCGGCCGAGGACCTTCCGCAGGTGCCGGCGGCCCTTGGGCGAGAGCCGGTCGCCGAGGTCACCGCGGACGGCGAGGGCGACGTCGAGGTCCGGGCGGGACTCCGCGATCTCGGTGGCGGCCTCCAGGCCGGTGAGGCCGCCGCCGACCACGAGCACGTGCGCTCCGGCGTCCAGGCGGGCCAGGCGCTCGCGCAGCCGGAGCGCCCCGGGACGGCTCGCGATCTCGTGGGCGTGCTCGGCAGCGCCGGGGACGCCCTGGGTGTCCCAGCCGCTGCCGAGGGCGTAGACGAGGGTGTCGTACTCCAGTTCCTCGGTGCCGTCGGTGCCGATGGAGGGGTCCGTGCGCCGCCCGCCGTCGGTGCCGGCGGCGGTGCGGACGGTGACGGTCCTGCGGTCGGCGTCGATGCCGGTGACCTGCGCGTGCTTGAGGACGACGCCGGTCCCCGCGAACATCTCGCTGAAGAGGCGGGGCGCGAGGTGGCCGCCGGCCGCGAGCTGGTGCAGGCGGACGCGCTCGACGAAGTCGGGTTCGGCGTTGACGAGGGTGATGGCGGCGTCCTCGCGGTGCAGCCGCCTGGCGAGGCGTCCGGCGGCGACGGCTCCGGTGTATCCGGCTCCGAGGACGATGATGCGGTGCTGCATCTCCTGGCTCCTGTCTTGAGCGGGTTCGCACCTTGAACCGGACGGCCCGCCGTTTCCTGACAGAACCCGGGTGTGAAGCACCTCACACCCGGTCCCGTGCCTCGCCGCCTCGCCCGCCTCGCCTCAGAAGGCGTGGAAGAGCGGCTCGCCGTGGTCCTCGGACGCCCACCGCCGGCTCGCGCGGACGAGCTTGTCGGGGTTGGCCTGGGCGCGGAACGCGGCGATGCCCCCGTCCGTGAGCTCCAGACACAGGATGCCGACGACGCGGCCGTCGAGGACCGCGACGACGGCCGGTCCGCCGTTGGCGGTCGCCGCGTAGATCCCGGGCGAGCCGCCGACCAGGGCACGCCTGCTCCTGCCGGGCTTGAACAGACCGCGCATGAACGTCGCGACGGCGCGGGCGCCCTCGAACGCCTTGGTGCGGGCGGGGACCTTCCCGCCGCCGTCGCCGACCGCGACGGCGTCCTGCGTGAGCAGCCGCACCAGCGGCTCGGTCCGGCCGCTGGTGGCGGCGGCGAGGAACTCCTCGACCACCCGCCGGGCGGCGGCCTCGTCGACCTCCGTACGGGCCCTGCCGTCCGCGACGTGTTTCCTGGCACGGTGGTAGAGCTGCTGGCCCGCGGCCTCGCTGATGCCGAGGATCTCGGCGATCTCCCGGTGCGGATAGCCGAAGGCCTCCCGCAGGACGTACACCGCCCGCTCGGCCGGCGTGAGCCGCTCCAGCACGGCGAGCACCGCGTACGAGACGGACTCGCGCTGTTCGGCGGTGTCGGCCGGCCCGAGCATCGGGTCCCCGGCGAGCAGCGGCTCGGGGAGCCACTGACCGACGTAGGTCTCCCGCCGGACGCGGGCCGAAGCGAGCTGGTTCAGGCACAGGTTGGTGAGGACTTTCGTCAACCAGGCCTCGGGCACCTCGACCTGGGTGACGTCGGCCGCCTGCCAGCGCAGGAACGTGTCCTGCACGGCGTCCTCGGCCTCGCTCGCGGAGCCGAGGAGGCGGTAGGCGATGGCTTCCAGGCGCGGCCTGGACGCCTCGAACCGTTCCACGTCCTTCATGGTCAGGGCCATGGCCCGGATCCTAGGCCCTGCCGCCCCCGTTCCACCCCGGCCGGCGGGCCCGTCCCCGCCTGCCCGCCTGCCCGCATGCGCGCCTCGCCCCCGTGCGCGGGGGAGAATTTCCGTGGTACGGCGGGGAAAATCCGTACGTCCCGGCGGGAATATTCCCTGGCCGGGGGCCGGTACGAAAATTATTCACCCCGCAGCTCCGATCCCGGCGTGCTAGGGTCGACGTCAGTTGCAGTTGTGGTTGCCTGGGATTTTTTCCGTCGGGGTGATCATCGCGGCGACCGGAGTCCGCACAGGGCGGCCTCCGTGCACCGTCCCGAAGGAGAAGAAAATGGCTACCGGCACCGTGAAGTGGTTCAACTCGGAAAAGGGCTTCGGCTTCATCGAGCAGGACGGCGGCGGCCCCGACGTCTTCGCCCACTACTCGAACATCGCCACCCAGGGCTTCCGTGAGCTGCTGGAGGGTCAGAAGGTGTCCTTCGACATCGGTCAGGGCCAGAAGGGCCCGACGGCGGAGAACATCGTTCCCGCCTGACGCCGACCCACACCGGCGCACATTCTCGGCTGGGGCCCGCACCTTGGGTGCGGGCCCCAGCTCGCCGCTTTTCAGGGCCCCGGCCAGGCCGGAATTGCCGACCGAACAGGACTCTCCGGCTCGTTCTCGCGATTCTCTGCGCTGTTCGATCACTGCGGGAATTCCTTGATACGCGTCGCATCAAGGAAGGATCCGCATGAATCGTGACCGTGCCCGCACCCCCCGCGCCCACGGCCGCTCCGGCGACTTCGCCGCCGGCCGCTCCACCGCTCCGCGCCGCCCGCCCCGCTCCTCGTCGAGCGGGCGCAAGCAGGCCGCCGCTGTCCAGGGGGAGTTCGCGTTGCCGGAGACGGTGACGCCCGCGTTGCCGGCCGTGGAGTCGTTCGCCGACCTCGCGCTGCCCGCACCGCTGCTGGCCACCCTCGG
>NZ_JBEYJA010000057.1:0-43287 GCF_040703815.1 Streptomyces sp. NPDC006743
TGGTAGCTCCGCTACAAGGACCTTCCGGCGCCTTGCGATCGCACGCACCGGACGCCGCGAGCTGATCGGACTCCCCTTTTGTTCGCAGCTCTTAGGCGTGCTCGGCGGTGCGCTGGTGGACCACTGGGACCGCCGCCGCACGATGTGGGTCGCGGACACGGCGCGCGCCACCAGCGGCGGCGGCCGTGCTCGACGTGCTGAGCATTGCGCTGCTCGCGGCCGTCGCCTTCCTGCTCGGCCTCGGCGGACTCTTCTTCGACACGGCCACCACGGCCTACCTGCCGGATCTGCTCCGCCGCGACCCCGCGCTCCTGGAGCGCGCCAACTCCCGCCTGCGCGGCGCCCAGACCGCCATGTCCGGCTTCGCGGGGCCGCCCGCGGGCAGTGCGCTGCTCGCACTCGGGCGGGCGGTTCCGCTGCTCGCCGACGCGATGTCTTTCCTGCTCTCCGCGCTGCTCGTCCGTACGCTGCCCGCCACGCCCCGGCCCGCGCCGGAGGTCCGCGAGCCGCTGCTTCGGCAGGCGCGGGCCGGCGCCTCGTACGTCTTCCGGGACCGGGTGCTGCTCGGGCTCGCGCTCCGCCCGGCGGTCGGGAACATCGCCTTCCTCGCCGTGGAGACCGTCCTCGCCCTCTTCGCCCACGACCGCCTCGGCATCGACACCTACGGCTTCGGCCTGCTCCTCACGGCGGAGGCCACCGGCGGCCTGCTCGGCGCAGGCATCGCCTCCGGCCTCGGCCGGCGACTGGGCACCGGCACCGCGCTGACCTGCACGGCCACCGCCGAAGGGCTCGCCGTCCTGGGCCTTGCCGCTGCCCCGGACCCGTACGCGGCCGGACTGGCGCTCGCCGTCTGCGGGGCCGGCATGGGCGCCACGATGGTGCTCGGGCCCTCCCTCCGGCAGGCGATCGTCCCGGCCCACCTGATGGGCCGGGTCGCCTCCACTTCCCGCATGCTGGCCACGTGCGCCGCCCCCGTCGGGACCTTCCTGGGCGGCTGGCTGGCCACCACCTGCGACATCCGCACCCCGCTCTACGCCGCCGCCGTCCTCCTCCTGACGATGACGGCCGTCACGGCATCCATGACCAGCAACCGCCGGGTCGAAGCGGCGCTGCGTGCCGCCGCCCCGCCCACCGGTCCAGATCACCCGGCGGACAAGGAACCCGCCCGGGAGAGTGCACCCGGCCTGTTGTGACGCCTGGCGCGCAGGCGCCACAACCCATCGGACGCCAGGCCCCGGCGGGGGCGAAGAGCGGCAGGGGCTTCACCCGCTGACGTGTGGGGTGCGGCCCCGAAGGGCGTCGTGGCCGTGCGTGCGGAACCGGACCGGGCCCCGCCCCACTGCGGGGACCGGGCCGCCCCCGGGGAGGGGGCTACGGAAGCTGCTGGTTCGTTCCGGCGGTCAGCTCGCTGAACGGCCTGTTCGCCGACTCCGAGGCGAACTGCCGCTGGAGTTCGCGGCGGCCGATCAGCTGCCTCAACTCGCCCTCGGCTCCGACGGTTTCTGGTCGAATCGGTTTGGTCCAGACCATTGCTCTTCGGTCCGCCTGTGGAGGAAGCTGCTCACCGAGCACCGGATCACCAGGACCGGAGCGCTCCTCACCGGAACAGGAAGGCAGCAACACACCCATGCGCAAAGCGATGTCAACCCTGGGCCTGACCGGACTGCTGGCCGCGGCCGCCCTGCTGCTCGCTCCGACCGCGCAGGCCGCCGGGTACGTCTACGTCGGCATGTACCCGAGCGCCGCCGCCTGCGACGCAGCGGGCAAGGCCTATGTGGCCGGCGGCCAGGCGGTCAGCTACTTCTGTGACGCCACTCCCACCACCACCCGCCTGTCCATCTGGGTCTGACCGGCCTCGGCACCGGGTGCCGGCCTGCCTGTCGGTGAACCGGCCCGGCGGCCGTCAGCCCTCCTGGCCCACGGTCGTTGAGGAACACCACGCGTTCGTGGGCGGGCGGCGGGAGGCCCGCAGCCGCTCCTCGTGGGCCAGGACGGTCATTGCTGTCAACGGCCGTTCACGGGTGCCTTCTTCGAGGTGATGACCGCATCTGGACCGGCGAGACGTCGCGCGGCCGCGGAGCCTTCCACGGGCTCGGACCTCGTCAGCCACAGGCCGGTGACCACGGCGGTGGCCACAGTGACGGTGCCGGCAGCGAGGAAAGCGCTGTCGAGGCCGGTCTCGAGGGAGGCGCCGCCGGATTGCCGGGTGCGGACGACGGCTCCGAGGAGCGCCACGCCGAGCACCGCGCCGATCTGCCGGGTGGTGCTGCTGATGCCTGACGCGAGGCCGCCTTCCTGCGGGCTGACCGCTTGGATGGCGGCTCCCGTCAGGGGGGACATGGTCAGGGCGAAGCCGGTGCCGGCGAGTCCGAGCCGCCACCACACGTTCCAGTAACCCGTGTCGGCGTGCACCATGCCGAGCGCCAGCAGCCCCAGGCCTGCCAGGGCCAGACCGGTGGTGACCACGATGCGGAAGCCGTACCGGGCGGCGAGCCGGCCCGCGTACGGGCTGACGATCACCATGGCGAGGGACACCGGCAGCGTCTGCAGGCCGGCGCGCAGGATCGAGCTGCCCTGGACGTAGACGAAGAACTGGGAGAAGAAGAACGACGAGCCCATGAGCGCGAACCCCACCACCACCATGGCGGTGTTGGACACGGTGAACAGGCGCCGCTGGAACAGCCGCAGCGGCAGCATCGGAGCGGAGCGACGCGCTTCGACGGCGACGAAGCCGGCGAGGAGGAGCACCGCGGCGGCGAAGCTGCCCAGGATGACCGGTGAGGTCCAACCGCGGGCACCCCCCTCGATCAGTCCGTAGGTCATCGCCCCGACCGCCAGAACGGACAGCACGGTGCCCGGGATGTCGATGGCGGGGGCACTCGGGTTGCGGGACTCGCCGAGGTGGCGCAGGCCGGCCAGCAGCAGGATCACGCCGACGGGCACATTGACCACGAAGATGGCGGGCCAGCCGAAGGCTTCTGTCAGCACGCCGCCGGCCACGGGACCTGCGGCCAGACCGATCCCGCTGAATCCGGCCCACAACCCGATCGCCTTGACGCGTTCCTGCGGCACGGGGTGGGCGGCGGCGAGCAGGGCGAGCGAGGCGGGGCTCAGCGCCGCGGCCCCGATGCCCTGCAGCACCCGGCCGGCGACCAGCCAGCCGAGCGAGGGCGCGAGGCTGCACAGCAGTGACGCGGCGGTGAACACCGCCACGCCGGTCAGGTACACCCGCTTGCGGCCGAACCGGTCGGCGAACACACCGCCGGACAGCAGCAGCATGGCGACCAGCAGTACGTACGCGTCGACGATCCATTGCAGGCCGGTCAGCTCGGTGTGCAGCCGGTGCTGCATGTCGGGCAGGGCCGCTCCGACGATCGTGTTGTCGAGCAGAACCATGAATTGGCCCAGGCAGGTCACCGTGAGCAGCACGGCCCGGTTCGATCGACCGCCTGCGGTCGCATGCGATGCAGCCATGGAATCCCCTCGCTCCTCCGTTGCGCCCGGTCGCGGTCGACACGAGTGACGACGCCCCTGAGCGCGCTAATGCAGTCGATGACTGCGTTAGGCGACTATAGGGAGGCTGCTACACAAACGCAAGTGCTGACTGCGTTAAGGTGGGGGTATGAACGAGCGACAGCGAGCCCGGCGGCCGGGCGGGCGCAGCGCCCGCGTCGGCGCGCAGGTGCACCAGGCCGTCACCGACCTGATCAGTGAGCGCGGCTACGGCAACTTCACCGTCGGTGAGGTCGCAGCCCGCGCGGGCGTGGCCGACAGCAGCATCTACCGCCGGTGGGGCAGCATGGAGAGCCTGCTCACCGACGTGGCGCTCACCCGCCTCAACGCGCAGTCGCCGATGCCCGACACCGGGAGCCTCGCCGGCGACCTGCGCACTTACGCGGCCCAAGTGGCCCGGGAGATCACCGGACCCGACGGTCCGGCGGTGGTGCACCTGGCCGTCGCCCTGTCCAGCAGCGGTCAGCAGGGACAGCAGGCCGGCGCCGACCTCCGCGCCGAACGCACCCGGCAGCTGCAGTCCTTGCTCGAACGCGCCCGCGACCGTGGCGAGGACGCACCCGACGTGTTCGACGTGCTGGACCACATCCTGGCCCCGATGTACATCCGCGTCCTGTTCGGCATGGTCCCGCTCACCCCCGAGTACGTCGACGGGCTGGTCGACCGGCTGCTGTGACCTGGCCGGTTCCCGCGATCAGCCCTCCGCCGAGGTCGCGCGGGGCCGTGAGGTGCTCACCGACGCGCAACCGTGAGGTGTGCGCCGACGCGCGCACGGCCCGCTCGCCATCGGGCCCTCGGCCGGCCCACTCGGCCGCGCGACCCGCCTGCTGTCCCTGTCGCGTCCTCCGGCATCGTCGGGGCCGACCGGCTCGGTGTCCCGGGCGGGCGGGGTGATCCACGCCAGGGGGTGTGCCGAGCCCTGCGGTCAGTGGCGGCCGAGGAACAAGCCGTTCAGTTCGGAGAAGGTGATGGCGTCGGTGAGCGAGTGATAGTCACCGGTGCCGTACAACTGCTGCGCGGTCAGGCGGGTGGCGGCGTAGGCGGCCTGGGCGACGGCCGAGCCGAGGCTGACGCGGGCGACGCCGAGGCGGCCCAGCTCGGCCACGTCCGGCCCGCCGGGGCCGGCCATGATGTTCAGCGGTACGGAGATGCCCGCAGCCAGTTCCGCGATGGTGGCGGGATCGGTGACGCCGGGCACGAAGACGCCGTCGGCGCCCGCCTCCACGTACCCCCGCGCGCGTTCCAGGGTGTCCTTCAGCCGGGTGGCGGGGTCGCCGAGGCCGAACAGGTAGGTGTCGGTGCGGGCGTTGAGGAAGAGGGGGACGCCTGCTCGCTCGGCCGCCCGGCGGGCCGCCGCCAGCCGCGTCCTGAACTCGGCCGGAGGCCGGGTGCCGTCCTCGATGTTGACGCCCGCTGCGCCTGCTTCCAGCACCCGTGTGACGGTCTCACCGACACCGGCCGCGTCCTGTCCGTACCCGCCTTCGATGTCCGCGGTGACCGGTGTCTCGACCGCCGCCACGATACGGGCGACCAGTTCCGCCACGTGGCCGGCAGAGGAGGCCTCCCCGTCCGGATGACCGAGTGACCAGGCGATCCCGGCACTGGTGGTGGCGATTGCGGGAGCCCCCGCGGCCTCGATGACTCGGGCACTGGCCACGTCCCAGGCGTTGGCGAGCGCGAGGGGGCTCGCGCAGTCGTGGAGGGAACGGAAGAGGAGGGCCTTGTCCGTCTGCGCTGTGATCATGCGGTCAGCCAACCAACGTTCCGGGGTCCTGTCCGGCAGGAATCCGACACCATGGTCACCCAGCCCTGGCCCATCGCATGCGACAGGCTCCACGACCAGCCACCGCCGCGGGAGGCACAGCGACATCACTCCCTCCTGCCCAACGCAGCCTGGCGTGACGTCAACCGCCGTGACGCGGCGGCGAGCGCCCGCGAGGACCCGTTCGCCGCGCGTGTCCACGGCTCGTCGCACCGTCCGCCTGACGACAGGAGCGCCGTCCCGCACGGACAGCGGTGGCCTCCTGCCTCCCTGTCGGTACCGCTGCTCTCGCGTTCGGCAGTCAGGAAGGCTGGACCTGGTCGAAGAGGGCGAGGGCTTCGGCGGGGTCCGGGCTCACGAGGCGTTCCAGACCGGCGGTCGTGATCTTCGCCCATCTGCCGGCCCGTGCCCACATCTGTTCCTCGAAGGCGCGGACGGCCTCGTCCAGGTCTTCAGGGCCGGCGGCGACCGCCTCGGCGAGTTCGGCGCCTTCCAGCATCGCGAGGTTCGCGCCCGCCCCCAAGGGAGGCATCAGGTGGGCGGCGTCGCCCAGGAGCGTCACCCCGGGGACGTGTCTCCAGGTGTGGGACACGGGCAGGACGTAGAGGGGGCGGTGGACGAAAGCGGTGCTGTGGCGCAGGAGGTCGAGGACGGGAGCGGCCCAGCCGTCGAACAGGGCCAGCAGGCTCGATCGCACCGCCTCGACGTCGGCCACGTCCAGGTTCGGGTGCCGGTCCAGCGGCGCGCGGAACTTGGCGTACACCTTGACGTGGCCGCCGCTGTTGCGCTGGGCGACGAGGGAGCGGTTCGCACCGTACACAGCCACCGAACCGTCGCCGATCAACCGGGCGAGGCCGGGGTGGCGGGTGTCGACGTCGTCGAGGGAGGTCTCGACCGACGTGACGCCGGTGTACTGCGGCGTCGCGGACGACACCGCCGGACGGACCCGGGACCAGGCGCCGTCCGCGCCGATCACGAGGTCGAACGTCTCCTGGCGCCCGTCCGCGAAATGGACCAGTACGCCGTTCGAAGTCCCCGGCACCACCTGGGTCACGTTCCGGCCCCACTGCACGTCGAGAGGGCCGAGCAGCAGGTCACGGAGTTGCCCGCGGTCGATCTCGGGATTGGCCCGGTCGTCCGGGCGGGGGCGCCAGTCGCGCAGGACGGTCCCGTCCGTGTCCAGGATGCGCATGGCTTGCCCCTCGGGACGGGACAGCGCCTGGAACTCCGCCAGCAGGCCCGCTTTGCCCAGCGCGAGCTGGCCCAGCCCTTCGTGCAGGTCCAGCGCGCCGCCCGGAGGGCGGGCGTCGGGAGCGGGATCTCGTTCGAGGACGGTGACGGGGTGGCCGCGGCGGTGCAGGACGCGGGCGAAGGTGAGGCCGCCGGGACCGCCCCCGACCACCGCGATTCGTCGTCTCATGGCGATACACCGTATCGACACGAGATGGCGTATCGCAACAGTACGATATCGCCATGACTGTGTGGGACCGGCCGGAGCCGTCGCCTCGCCCCGTGCCGCTCGACCGGGAGCGGATCGTCGCCGCCGCCGTCGCGCTCGCTGACGAAGGCGGGCTGGAGGCGGTGTCGTTGCGCAAGGTCGCCGCCCGGCTGAACGCCGGTCCGATGCGGCTGTACGGATACATCTCCACCAAGGAGGAGCTGTTCGACCTCATGGTGGACGACGTCCAGGCCGAGATCCTCCCCGAGGAGCAGCCCGGGGACTGGCGGGAGGCGCTGCGCGTCCTCGCCCACCGCACCAGGCGGACCGCTCTTCGTCACGAATGGCTGGCCGACCTGCTCGGCCGCCGCCCGGCCCTGGGCCCGAACGGCCTCGCCGTGACCGAGGCCACGCTGGCCGCCCTCGACGGCCTCGCCGACATCGACACCGTCATGCGCGCTGTGGAGACGGTCAGCGCCTATGTCACCGGCGCGATCAGGCGCGAGATCGCGAACCTGCGGGCCGAGCGCGCCACCGGCCTGTCCAAGCGTGACTGGCAGCGCGCCTCCGGCCCGCATGTGACGAGGATGTTGGCCACGGGCCGCTTCCCGGCCCTGGCCAAGGCGGTGCACGACGGCACGGACGTGGACGCCGAGGCATCCTTCGCGACCGGTCTGGAGTGGGTCCTCGACGCCGTGGCCGTCAGACTCGACACGCCGCCGGCCTGACGCTCGGTCCGGCTCTCGCCCGGGCGTCAGGCGTGGGCAGGATGCCGGTGCTCCTCCACCTCGGCACCCGAACCAGGTCGGACAGCGGAATGGTTCGAGCCGCGGTTCGGCACGCACCGCCTCGGCCCGTTCACCCCGGCGAATCTGCTGGTGCCGCACACCCCGGACGCGTGGTGTCACCGGACTCACCGGCGGAACGCAGCAGGTCCGGACTCGCGTGCGGCACTCGACCGCCTTTCGAGAGGCGGGGCGTCACCCACGTCCAACAGACCTTTCTGGCGGCCATTTATGAGCAAGATCGCAGCGGTGCTCATGCAGGTGCGGCAACCCGAGTGGGCTGCCCGGCGGCGGCGACGGCGTGGGCGCTGTCGCCGCCGCCGTGGACGAGGTGGCACGTTCTCCTCACTCCGCTCCCCGGAGCTGTCGGTCCTGCCGAATGCCGCTCGCCGCTCCGGTGACGCGAATCCGCGCATCGCCGGCGTGCAGGCCGACCTCCAGCACTGACGGGCGGCCCATGTCGTGGCCTTGGTGGAGGGTGAGCCTCGCGTTCGCCGGGACGAGGGCCAGGTCGCGGGCGTAGGCGCCGAACGCCGCGGCCGCGGCGCCCGTCGCGGGGTCCTCCACCACGCCGCCGACCGGGAACGGATCCCGGACGTGGAAGACGCTCGGCGCTTCCCGCCACACCAGTTGCACCGTCGTCAGGTCGAGACGCCGCATCAGCTTCAGGAGCCGGTCGAAGTCGTAGTCCAGGTCGGCCAGTCGCTCGCGGGTCGCTGCCGCGAGCACCAGGTGGCGCACGCCGGCGAAGGCGATGCGCGCAGGCAGCGCGGCATCGAGCTCGCCGGGCCGCCAGCCGAGCGCCGCCAGGGCCTCCGCCACATCGGCCGGTGCGACGTCGTGCACGTAGGGCTCGACGCTGGTGAGAGTGGCTTTCAGTGTGCCGTTGTCCTCATGGACGGTGACGGGCACGTGGCCCGCGGCCGTGTGGAAGCCGAACTCACCTTCGCCGAGGCGTTCGCCGAGCGCCACCGCGGTGGCGACGGTGGCGTGGCCGCAGAAGCCCACTTCCGCCTGGGGGCTGAAGAATCGCAGCGTGAACGACCGGCCGTCGTCCGGGTCGGGTCCGGCGGTGACGAAGGCGGACTCCGAATAGCCGAGTCCGGCGGCGATCGCCACCATCTCGGCGTCGTCGAGGCGGGAGGCGTCGAGGACGACCCCGGCTCCGTTGCCGCCGGTCGGGCCGGCGGGGAAGGCCGTGTAGTGCAGCACCTCGGCGGTGAGGGGACGGCCCGGCTCGGTCGGCGTGGATTCCGTCGGGTTCGCCATGGTCGAGTGTCCTGTTCTGTGGAAGGTTCTCACGGGGTTCCTGATGTGCTTCTCGCAAGCCTGCCGGACGTCAGAGCGGTGCCGCTTCTTCCGTGGCGGGGCGGCCGGCACGGCGGCGGGCGCTCAGTGCGAGCACGCCTGCGGCCGCGAAGGCGGTCGCGGCGAGGCCGGCGGACAGCCGCAGTCCCACGGTGAAGTCCGATGCCGTGGCGGTGAACGTGCCGAACAGGGCCACTCCGACGGCGCTGCCGATCTGCCGGGCGACGTTGAAGACGGCGGAGGCGATGCCCGCGCCCCCGGCGGGTGCGGCGTCGATGATCGCGGCGGTGGCGGCGAGCGCCGTCAGCGTCTGGCCGAGCCCGGTGGCGATCAAGGCGAACAACAGCACGGGATACGGGGTGTGAGGAGGCCGGCAGCCAGCCGAGGAAACCGAGCGCGCCCAGCGCGAGGCCGGCGGTCATCGGCACGTACGGGCCGGTGCGGGCGGTGAACCGGCTGAGCAGCGGGGCGGCCGTCAGCCCCGTGCACACCGACGGCAGCAGGGCGAGGCCGTGGCCGGCGCGCTGAAACCACGCTCCTGCTGAAAGTACAGGGTGATCAGGAACAGCATGCCGTAATAGCCGAGGCTGATCAGCAGGCCGACGACCGGAAACCGACGGGTTCGCCGAATCTCGGAGGACTCCTCTGGGGAACCGGTCGCCGATCTTCCTCTACAAGGTAGAGCCTGACGTGGGTTCGCTCGCTACAACCGTGCGGCCGTCTGCTGTCTGCCGCTCGGCGAACGGTCCGAGCTGATCGAGGCCGGGGCACTGACCCTGGCGGCGATCGCCGCCAGGTGGTGCGCCTCCCGATGCGCTTGCCGGTGTATCCGCGCCGAGGACATCGCCCGACTCTCCCCACTCGAGCACAAGAACCTCAACGTGCTGGGCCGCTACAGCTTCACCGCCTCCGTCCCCGCCGGCGGCACCCTGCGCCCGCTGCGCGACCCCGACGCACCCGGCCTCGATGAGGACTACGACGGCGAGCCCGAGTGAGCGGGCGCCGCGATAGCGCCCGCCGTCGTGTATGGGTGACGCGTGCACAGCACAGGTCGGGGGCGGGCCCACATAAGGACCAGTTTCTTCGGGAACGTTTCTTCGTGCCCGGAGGCCGCTTCCTCGGGGCGGGTGACGCCGTTGATCACGATGCGAATTCGCCCAGCCGATCAGGAGGACCATTCCGTGAAGATCCGCCCCGCAGCCACCGCCGCCCTGGTGGCTGCTTCCGCCTTGGCCGCTCTCGCACCGTCCCAGGCGTTCGCCGCTCCTCAGGCCCCGCCGTGCACGAAGAAGAACATCGCGTATCTCGACGCGCAGAACCACCACGAGGACGCCGAGGCCAAGGTCACGGCATCCGAGCAGGCCCTTGACCGGGCCAAGGCCGACCGGGCGAAGGTCGACCACCTCGGAAAGCTCGCAGAGGGGCTGGAGAACCGCTTGCGCTGGGAGCGCTCAGAGCGATCGCTCCGTGTCGCCGACAAGATCCAATCCGAGCAGTCCGTGCTCGACGAGGCCGTCTGGAAGCACGATGCCGTTGCCAGTGCCGAGGCCGCGGTGAAGCTGGCCGACGCGACCGACCGGGCGTTCAAGGATGAAGGCGACACTGAGGGCCACGTGGCAACCGAGCACGTCAAGGCGCTGCGTGAGGGCGCCGAGAAGGCGCGCTCCGCGACCGAGGCGCCCAACGTCGAAGCCCGCCAGGCCGACCTCGACGCCGCACGCACCGAGCTGACGAAGGCGGCCAAGGCGGTGCGCCCGGCACGCGACGCCTACCGCGACTGCCTGGACAAGCTCGTCAGCTAAGCAACCGGCGCCAAGAGCAGTGCCCCCTGGTCAGCGTGTGCCCGGCTGGGGGGTGACGGCTCATCGCCCTGTTGGACGTTCTTTCGAGAGATAACTCAACGCGGTGCTCCATGCCGGGAACCACACAATCGGTTGGCGGACGGGGGAGACCGTAAAGGGACCTTGCAAACCTTCAGGAGGTTGACTTGAGAAGCACCCCATCTGCCAGGCTGCGGTGCGCGGTTGCGGCGTCACTCATCACAGCGGCAGCAGCGTCGTCGCTGTCGCTGAACCCGGCCTCCGCCGCGCCTGCCCCTCAGGTCAAGACGTTCGACTCCGGTGGCATGCATACCTTCACGGTGCCGGAGGGTGTAAGTGAGATCCATGTCGTAGCGGTGGGAGCAGGAGGCGGCGGAGGCGGAGGCGGGGGCAACAATGAGGGGGAATTGACTGGCGGTGGAGGCAGTGGCGGCGGAGGGGCCGCCCTGGTGTCGTGCCGCATCTCCGTCCAAAGCGGATCGACTCTGTCCCTCGAAGTCGGCGAGGGCGGCATCGGCGGCAAGGCCGGAAGCGGCAAGTACAGCAACGGTGGCTCGGGATGGGACGGGAGCTCCACCGGCGTGGCGGTCAACAGATTCACCGTCCTGGTGTCTGCCAAGCACGGCTGGCACGGCTGGGGCGGAGAAGGATCCGGGAACATCCAGAGCGGCTACGGCGGCGCTGACTCAGGGCAGGGCACCGCCGAGGAGAGCTGGTGCGTGGGCGATGACGTCGAACGCCTGTCGGGTCACCGTGGCACGCGTGGCGAGGACGGAGTCCGCAACACTCGCGGCACAGGCGGGTCGGGCGGCAAGCCCGCCCGGTACCCCGACACCTGCCGAGGCGCCGGCCGCGGTGGTTACGGAGGGCACGGCGCCGGCAATTCCGGAGGAAGCGTTCCACGGCAGGAGCCCGCTGGAAAGGGCACCAGTGGAAACGACGGATGCGTGGTGCTGACCTATACCGCAAACGCCGCCTCCTCCTGACTGGCTCCTTAGGGCCGTGTTCCTCGGCCCGGTGGCGTCGTCGCGGCACTGCTGACCGTCAGTGCCGCGACGAGTCAGTTGCGGTAGGCCCCGCGAGAGGCCGACTGCCCACTCCTGTGGGAACAAAATGCGGGCAAGCGCATCACCGCGGCCATCAAACGGGCCGACGACCTCAGAACCCGTCTTTGAACCTCGGGTGATCTTGTTCTCGCGCCTCGTTGGACGGCCTGGTGCGCATCGGGCCCGCCAGTCAGTGGGGTCTCAGCGGTATGGCATAGGGCTTTGCGGAGAGCTTTCCGGTGCTCCACGCGCCGTGGTGAAACGCCTTTCGGGTGTGGGGTGGCGGCCGGATTCTGCCCAGTACCGGGCGGGCCGGAGTTTCCCCTTTTACGGCCACGGGGCCGTGCTCCGGCCTGGCAGGGGGTGGGCGTGGTGCCCAGTACGGAGAAGGTCGGCAACGTCAGCGTGGACCGGTACGAGCAGATCGTGGAGCGACTGCGCGAGGCGGCCGAGAAGTTGTCGAAGAGTTCGTTCATCATCGGCGACGGCGCGCTGGAAGTGGTGCCGATGCAGGAGCACGGCGACCGGTCCGTGGGGGACGACCTTGTTCGGGGTTTCCGCCTGGCTGCACCGGCTGTCGGAGGACATCGACGTGCCTTACAACACGATCAAGGAGTACCGGTGGGTGGCCAGCCGGTGGCCCGAGCGGCACCGGTGCCCAGGGGTGGCCTTCAGCACCCATCAGGTACTCGCCGCGATCTCGGATCCTGCGGAGCGCTGGGCGGCGATCAATAACCCGCCGCTGGATGTGCGAACCGGTAAGCGGCGGTGGACGCCGGAGACGGCCCGGCAAAGGGTGGGCTACCACGGGCCGGGACCTGAGACGGTGCAGGAGAAGATCGAGGCCGTGCACGACCTGGTCGCCGACGAGCAGGTCGCTACTCAGGTGGCGACCGATCTTCTGCGGCGCCCGTCGGTCGCCTTCAAGGCCATGACCGACAACACTGCCCGGCATCAGGTCAACCACGCCCAAGTCGAACAGGCCCGCCAGTCGCGCGAGGCAGACCAGCAGCAACTCACTGGCACCGAAGGGCCGTTCGAACCCGAGGTGCGGCGGATCAACCACGCGCTGGAGTTCTTGGACCTGGTCGGGGCCTGCCAGCGGTTCGTCGCGGCCACGGGCCGGATCGTGCCGTCACTTCGGGAGCGACGGTTCTCCGAGGACGAGCGCGAAACGGTGCACCGCAATCTCGACCGCGTACGGGCCACCTGTGAGTGGATCACCACGGCCGTGGACACCGGCGAGGTCGACGTGGACGAGGAACTGGCGAAACTGCTGCGGGGCGAGTAGCCGTGCCCCGGTCCCAGCGCCAGGGCGATGCGGCACGCGCCCACGCGGAAGCCATCTGGCGGGTGCTCATGCAGGCCCGCCCGGCCGGACTCCACATGCCCCAGCTGATGCGGGCCACCGAACTCACCCGCAGCCAGGTGGGCTCGGGGCTGGCGATGATGCGCGACATCATCACGAAGAAGGGGTGGCCACCGGTGATCTACACCCGCGCGGACGGATACCAGTTCACCGCCGACCCCGATGACCTGGAGGCCTACGAGACAGCCCGGGTGCACGTCCTGCTCACCGAGGTCCGCCGCCTGATCACCGGCACCATCGCCCCGCACGCCGCCCTGGACCCCGACGACAAACGCCTGCGCCACATCGTCGCCCAGCTCAACTCCGTGAGTCCACCCTCGACCTGATCGCCTGACAAAACGGGAGGCGGACGCAATGCGGCAGCGCCGCTACCCCTCGGACACCACCGATCCCGAATGGGCTCTCATCGAGCCGCTGCTGCCGGTGCCAGCCTGCCGGACCCCACGCGGCGGCCGCCCGGAGGCACATCCCCGACGCGAGATCGTCGACGCCCTGCGCTACATCGTCGACACCGACTGCAAGTGGAGCGCCCTGCCGCAGGACTACCCGCCCTTCAAGACGGTCTTCGGGTTCTTCACCCGCTGGTCCGCGACCGGCATCTTCAACCTCATCCGCGACCAGCTGCGGCGCCGCATCCGGCGGACCATGGGTACCTCCCCGCACCCGGTGGCGGTGGTGATCGACTCACAGTCGGTCAAGGTCGCCGCCACCGTCCCGCGCTCCACATCCGGGTATGACGCAGGGAAAAAGATCCCGGGCAGGAAGCGACATATCGTCGTGGACACCAAGGGCCTGCCGCTGTTCGTGATGGTCACCCCGGCCGATATGCACGACAGCGTCGCAGCGCGCGAAGTCCTCTTCCGGCTGCGGCTGATGCACCCCGAGATCACCATCGTCTGGGCCGACCTGGCCTACGCCGGCACGCTCGTCGCCTAGGCCAAGTCCTTCCTCCACCTCACGGTCAAGACGGTGAGTAGGCCCAAGGACGCCAAGGGATTCGTGGTCCTGCCACGCAGGTGGGTAGTAGAGAGGTCACTCGCGTGGCTGCTTCACGCCCGCCGGAACGCGCGGGACTACGAGACGCTGCCGCAGCACGCCGAGGCGATGCTCACCCTCGCGGCCATCACCCTGATGGCCCGCCGGCTCACCCGGCGACCCATCCATCCCAATGCAGCAGCGCCACGTCCAGAGGCCGCACTTCGAGCGGCTTGAAGCCGGTTACCTCGCCCTGATGAAGGGCGTTGTCCTGGTCGTGGCGACTGCTCCGAGCGTGTGACGTTCCCGAGGCCCGCCAGGGCCTGGTCCGGTGCCGAGGCGCGACAAGCTCCAAGTCGGGCTCTGTCTGGAACTGGAGCCGTGATTCTCAGGGCCGATCCGTCCTGATCGCCTCGGGTGGGGCGGCCCGGCTCCAAACGCACGCCCCACCCCGGCCGCTGCGTGTTTCAGGCGTTAGTGCTTCTGGCGAAGCGTCAGCCTCGGTAGCCGTCCAGCACCTCGACGGCCGCGTTAAGGGTGTTCCATTCCAGGATCTTTGTGCCGTCCATGCGCTCCACGGTGTAGCGGTCTCCCCGGTACCAGAGGCACTCGGCGATCCTTACTCCGTCGGCCTGATACTCCCTCTCGATCGTGTCCTCGGTGAAGTGCTCGTGCACCTCGCCGGTGTAGGTGGTGACTTTCAGCTCGCGGCTGTAGGTGGTGCTCAGGGAAGCGGAGAAGCCCTTGTAGGCGAACGACGCCTCAGCGGTCACCGAGATGCCGGTCGTCTCCTCTACCGTCTTGCCGGTGCTCGTGGTCAGACCGACCGTGACCTTCTTCGTCTTCGTGACCTTGCTGGTGCCAGGGTGCTCGTAGAAGAACACCTTCTGCCAGTAGCCGTAGCGCTTGAGGATGTAGTATGGGCTGTTGTCGACCTGCCACTGAGGGGAGGAGTCCCCGATCGTGAAGAAGGGCACGGCCAGCTGGCCGATCAACACCTCCGGTGTGGTGTCCCGCGGGGGCTCCGTAAAGCCCGTGAGTCGGATGACGTCACCGATGTCGTTGGGGTCCCTGTCGATCGGCCTGAGTCCCGTGATCTGCGGGTACTCGTCCTCCATCTCCAGCGCCCAGTACTGCCGTTCCCGCGTATCGGGCCCGCCGGGGGTGTACTGCTGGAGGTTGGTCGACGGCGAGGTGCCCCAACTCTGGGGGGTCAGTTCCAGGCCGCTCTTCTTGTTGACGACGGTGTAGTAACCGCTTGTCGCGGGCCTGAGCATCCACTTCTGGGAGGAGGCGACTTCGGGGGACTGGATGTCGTACTGCTGGACTCCCATGGATGGAGCCGTGCTGTTGTTGTGGACGTTCATGCACAGGCCGGTCCGCTTATTGATGAGCATGACCTCGTCGTTGTCCAGCGGCATCACGTGCCAGACTTGCTTGGCGCGGTTTCCGTCGCCCACGCTTGCCAGCGTATAGATCTGAAGCTGGGTCTCGCCCGAACTCCAACCCTTGGGTGTCACGACCAGACCGTCGCTCGCCTTGTTGCGGATCCGGTACGTCCTACCCGGTGTGAATGTCACGATGTTCCCCTCCTACTGGGCCCGCACGAGGCTGCCGACGGGCAACCGAGAAGTCACAGACCGCGCCTGTGATGCCGATACGCACCTGATCCAGCAGTGGATCTGATGGACCATCACGCCGGCGATGGAAGGCTACCGCCGAACACCGACCGCAGGCGGTCGATTGCAAAGAGCGATGATTTTTCTCGCCGCGCAACGCCTGTCCGGAAATACCTAACCTGCTCACCGGCCATGTATGCGATGCCTCGTCCGGCGCATCAGGGCCCGCAAGGAGCCTCAGGCAGCTAGGCCACAAACGTGCGACAGGACCGCATGTGCATGCGAACCAACGCCTGTCGGCCACAGGCTGGACCAACGGAGAACTCGCCATCCTCCTCGGGGCCCAAGCAGCCACCATCGGCCGGATGCCTCGGTCAAAGCGGGTCGCCCCCACCTCGTCACCCCGAAGGGTTGCGAGGACGCCCCCCATCCTGGAAGGGAGCATGTCGTCAGCGTCCTCCGAAGCTGACGACACGGCCTTGCGGGAGGTTCAAAGACGGTTTCTCAGCGGAGTCCCGACCGGGCGCCGCAGGATTCAATGACGCGGAGAAGAAGCATGTCGACGCCTTCCCCGGCATCCGGCTGACCGTCATCGACACCGTCGCCGAGAACAACAAGGTCGGCGGTCGTCATGACCGGTCCAACCTCGCCGAGCACCGCCCCCGATGACACCAGAGGATCAAAAATGCTGGCTTCGGCCCTCACGGGGCGATAGGACCGTTCTTCCTGTCTGGGTGTGCCGACAGGACGTACCGGGTCGCGGAGAGGTTGGACAGGCCGAAGAGCTCCATCAGCCGGACCGGGTGACGTGCCTCGTCGACGATTCGGTCCACGCGTAGCCGACCGGCCGGCAGGCCGACGCGCTGGAAGAGGTGCTGGACCACGCCGGCGCTGATGGGCGGGCCGGAGTCGTCGACGGCGGTGTTGCGGGTGACGAAGAAGTGGGGGTTGGAGCTATCGGGCCAGCGCCGGTGGCGCTGGAGTTCCCATGCTGTGATCAGCCGCAGGGTGAAGGCGTCGAGGTAGATGACGTGATCCAGGCGTCCCGCCCGGCGCAGGCGCAGTCGGCCCTTGCTGCGGTCGAGATCCGTTCGTCGGAGGTGGATGAGTTGTCCAGGGAAGAGGGCGTAGATGGCGACGAGGGCGACCATGAGGCGGTCGCGGGGGTCGTCAAGGCGGTCGAGGAGGCCGGCGATGCGGTCGGAGGGCAGCGCGGTCGGAACGGATCGAGTGCTGGTGAGGGAGACGCTGCGGGCGGGATCGCGAAAGACGAGGCGTTCGCGCTTGAGGGCCCTGAAGAAGGAGCGCAGCGCGGTGTGCAGGCGGCGGGCTTTGTCGCCGCGGAGCGGGTCCAGGGCGTCCTCGATGTGCTTCTTGGTGATCTCCCGTGGGTCGGTGAGCCCGTCGGCGATCCATGCTTCAAGCGTGTCCAGGATGGCGGCGACGTAGTTCTCGATCGTCTTGGGGCTGCGGGCCCGGCTGGAGGTGCTGCCCTGGCCGAGGAGCACGTCGATGAAGGTGTGCACGGCGGCGGAGAAGGCCGGTTGTGTGACAGCGGTGGCGTGGTGTCGGGCGCGCGCGGTGCACGGATCGCTGGGCGGACGGGCGTTGAGCAGGCCGCGTAGGCGGAGGTAGTTGATGACTCGGGCGCCGTGAAGGTTGGGGTATGTGGAGACCAGGGCCCGGATGTCGCTCTCCTGGATGGGAACGTCGGCGCCGAGGTGGCCGGTCACGATGCGCAGGGTTCGGGTGCTGCCGTTGAAGGAGTGGGTGCTCCATCCGCGGCCGCGCATGTACGAGGTGAAGTCCGCGACGAGGGCGGCTGCCGCGGGGGTGAGGGCGGGCGGGCTGGTGGTGTCTAGTCGGGACCAGTCGCGTGGGCGGAGCCGGGAAGAGTTCCAGCTGAGCACGGTCGAGGAGATGCTCGGACAGCCGCCGTGCGGACGCAGCCCGGGCCCGGGCGCGGCGGCGCTTGAGGGCGAAGCGGCCTTGGAGCGACGCAGTGCCGGGCAGCAGGCGTCCGACGGCCAGTCCGGCAGCGTGGGGGCGGGCGAACCACAGCTGGACGCCGTTCTTCATCGCGATCTGGTCGGTGTCGACCTCGGTTTCGGCGACGATGATCCGGCACATGCGGCACATTGCGCCGCTGAGCAGCAGAGTGCGGTGACAGCGGTCGCACTCGGCCTCGCTGCCACCGCGCTTGCGGATCTCGTGGCACCAGCTGGTGCACGCCCCGCACATGACCCGACGGTCGTTCGCCCAGGCCAGACAGTGCGCACACTGTCCTCGCAGCTCAGGGTCCCGCTGACCGCCCTGGCGGGTGGGCCCAGTCCCCCGCGGCGGGACGATCCGGCGCGGTGGGGGCGGGGCAAGGAGACCGGCACGGTCCAGGGCCTGGCCGAGGATCGGACCGTTGTAGAGGAGATCCTTCAGGGCCTCGGTGGCGACCTGGTGCTGGTCGGGGTCGCGGGCGGCCAGGGCCAGGCGGGCGAAGCCTTCGAGCCGCCAGATCCACATGGTCCGGGCGCGTACCCGGCGCTCGTCCGCCATCTGCTGCAGTTGCTCGGCGACGGCCTCGAATCCGGGGATGCTGCGGTCTGCGATGCGGGCCGCGTGGGTGCGGGCGAACTGGCGGGCCGGGGTCGGGAAGAGCCCCAGCTGCCCGGGAACCTGGACAGGGCAGATTCGGGGATCGTCCTGGACCGGCTGGGGAATCCGGGCCCGTAACCACGCGGGGATGGCCGCTCGCCTTCCGGACTTGGCGTGGGGCATCCGCACGGGCCTCGTCTCGGGCAGGGAGATCCCCTCGATGTCCAGGGCGAGCTGCCGCGGCCGACCTGGCGCGAGGGCTTCGTCATGGAGCTGGCCCCAAGCCCAGGCGTCGTCTTCCCCGAGGCGGACGGCGAGGAGACAGGGCGCGCACACCCCGGTCCGCGGCACCGGCACGGTCCACGCGCAGCGCCGGCACGGAGCCTGGCTCCAGCCGTCCCTGCCTGAGGCCACGCGGGTCCACGCCCACGCGCACCGGGGGCACATGGCCTTTCCGTTCACCGCTCCCCAGCTCGCGCACGCCCCGCATGAGCCGAGCAGCCCGAATCCCCTGATCACCGGCCGACCGGGTCAGTTCGGCGGCAGCGAGCGCCGGGCTCCGCCGCTGCCCGGCCTGGGAACCGGACGTGTAGGCCCGCTCTCGCCGACGGCGCGCTGCTCGGTCTCCGGGCGCCCCTCTGCCAGCGCCACCGGCTCCGCTTCCATGAGGTCCGCGACCGTGCACTGGAGGGCGGCGCAGATCTTGTCCAGGTCGTCCAGTCGGACGGTGACCGGCTTGCCCGACCACAGCGCGGCCACCTTGCTCAAGGACGGGGTGAACCCCACCTCTCGGAAGGCCGCCTGCAGCTGGGTCGGGCGCCAGATGTCGCGCTTTGCCGCGGCCCAGCGCAGGTTCCACTTCAAGGGATCACGCCTCCGTGCTCAGCCGGCGAACCGCTCGCCGGGAAGACTCCAGGCTCGCCCGCTCCGGGTCGCCCTTGGCGGTCGCGAGATAGCCGACCGTGGTGGAGGCCCAGACATGGCCGAGCAAGACCTGCACGTCCCACAACGGCATCCCGGCCTCATAGTTGTGGGTCGCACAGGCATGCCGCAGGAGATGCGGAAAGAGCTCGCCGACCGGGCCCCGCAGATGCTCCCGCGAGGCCATCTTCAGCGCGCGCCGGAAGGTGTCGGGCACCACCGGCGGCGCAAGCAGTCCGTCCATGCCGGCCAGCGATTTCGCCAGCCGCTCGGAGGGGAACAGCGGCGCCCGCGGGTCGCAGGGGTCATCGGGAAACTCGCCCCGCACCTCCTCGATGTACCACCACAGCAGCGCGCGGCCCTCTTCGAAGAGGAAGGCTTCGCGGTCCCGGGGGCCTGAGCCGCCGGCGCCCTTGCCGTGGACCAGGAACCGTCCCCACTGTCCGTTCTCCCAGTGCACGTCCCCGAGCTGCACCGCGCACAGCTCCGCCGCCCGAACCCCGGAGATGTACGTGAGCTTCGACATCACGTAGTTCCGGACCGCCACCGGATACTTCCGCGCCCGCGGCAGCGCCTCTCGCCACGCGGCGAAGAACTCCTTCGTCGCTCGAGCCGACGGCGGGATCCGAAGTCCGAAGTCTCCACGGTGGACGGGCCGATTGAACGCGTCCACGGGAGATTCGACCACCGCGCCGAACTGGCGGTGGATCTCACCGGCGTAGCGCTGTTCCAGGAAGGCGTAGTAGAGGTCGATCCGGTTGATCTTCGACCGGACCGTCGTGTGCCGCGGCCGCTTACCCGGCCCCGCGAAGTACTTGTCCAGCTGCCGCGAGGTCAGGTGCCACGGCATGACGTCGTAGTACGAGCAGATCTCCAGCACCGGCTGGACCAACGACTCCAGCGTGCGCGGTGACAGGCCCGCAACGTCCCGGGCCCATACGTACTCGGCGAGGGAGTCCTGGAAGAGTGCCCGCTCGGCTTCCACGGACGCGGTCGCTGCGGTCTGCCGCTGGAGCGTCAGGACGTCAGCCAGGCCCGGCTCCGGCTGCACGTGCTCGCCAGGCCGCTCTTTCACAGCTACGTCGCCGCCCGTGATGAGCGAGAAGCGGCGAGTCCCGGAATCCGTCACAAGGAAGGAAATTACGGAGAGAACTCCTGGAATCTGCGAGTAATCGTCAGATCCCCACACGATCGAGTGAAGCGTCTGCCCGTTCCTCCGACCTGCATGAACAGCCACAACTCCCACACCGAGCGTCGGAACGAACTGGTCGGCGCTCCAGTTCGGTGCGGGTGAAGACAGCGGAGTGAAACAGGGACGGCGGAAGCAGCGGGGCACGCCGGCCCCCTGCGGGGACACGCGCTTCCAGGGTGCGTTCCACGGCGGCGAAAGCTGCCAGGGCGGTGAGGCCGACACCGAACGCGCAGAGCACCAGAGGCGACGTCCAGCCGTGTGAACCCGCCTCGTTGAGGCCGCCGGCCAGTGCGACGAGGCCCAGGACACCGAGGAGCTGGCCGAGCGGGTCCGCCCTGGTCGCCGTGTGCCGCGGCGGGGAGGAAGGCGGGTGGTCCCGCAGGGTGAGGGTGATCGCGAGGGCGGCGACGGGAAGGTTCAGCCAGAACACCGCGCGCCAGCCGCTGACGGAGACCAGCAGTCCGCCGACGACGGGTCCGGCGCCGAAGGCCACCGAGGCGACCGCGCCCCAGACGGCGACGGCGCGGGCACGCACCGCGCGATCGGGAAAGGTGGCCTGGAGAAGACCGAGGGAGGCGGGCACCAGGAGTGCCGCACCGGCGCCCTGGGCGAGCCGGCCGGCGATCAGCGGGAGGGCTGATCCGGCGAGAGCGCAGGCCAGCGAGGCGGCGGTGAAGACGCCGAGTCCGGCCAGGAACGTCCTGCGGTGGCTCATGCGATCGGCGAGCGCGCCACCGAGCAGCAGCAGACCGGCGAAGAGAGTGCTGTACCCGTCGATGATCCACTGCAGGGCGGTGGCGCCGGTGCCGAGTGAGGCGCGGATGTCGGGGACGGCCACGTTGACGGCCGTGACGTCGAGCATGACGAGGAAATAGCCGAGGCTGAGCGCGATCAGCGGAGCCATGACGAGCGTGGACGGAGGGGTGCCGGTGGACCGTGCGGCCGCCGCCCTCGTGGCCGGTCCGCCGCGGGCGGCAAGGTGCGTTGCTCTCATGGACAGAGCATGCAAGTCGGATACTTCGTCACAGGTAAAAGTGTCGATGTACGCTGCGTCGATGATGGACGAGCCGCCCAAGCAGCAGACCGACATCGCCCGCGCCGCGGCGCTGATCGCGGACCCCTCGCGGGCCCCGATGCTCAAGTGCCTGGCCGACGGCCGCGCCCTGCCCGCCGGTGTCCTCGCCGACGAAGCCGGTGTCAGCGCCGCCACCGCCAGCGTGCACCTCGCCAAGCTGGTCGAGGGCCGATTCGTCACGGTCGAACGGCAGGGCCGGCACCGCACCTACCGCCTGGCCGGTCCGGACGTCTGCGCCGCTCTCGAAGCCCTGGCCCTGATCGCGCCGGCGCTGCCCGTCACCTCACTGAAACAGAGCAACCGCGCGGGCGCCCTGCACCGCGCCCGCACCTGCTACGACCACCTGGCCGGACAACTCGGCACCGCCCTGATGGGCGCGCTGCTCGACCGCGGTGTGCTGACCGGGTACGACGGTGTCCACCGCCCCGACGAAGCCCTGCGCGACCGGCCCGCCTCCTACGGCAGCGACATCAGCTACGAACTCACGGACAGTGGCCGGGCACAGCTGCGCGAACTGGGTGTCGACACCGACCGGCTGCCGCCACGCCGTCCGGCAGTGCGCTACTGCGTCGATTGGAGCGAACACCGCCACCACCTCGCCGACGGACTCGGCGCGAGGCTGACGGCCCGGCTGTTCGAGCTGGGCTGGGTGCGCTGGGGAGCGTCGCCGCGCGTGGTCCACGTGACGGCCGAGGGGACGGAAGGCCTGGCGACTTCGCTCGGTCTGACACTTGCCCGGTAGCGAGATGACCCGCCATCCGCCCGGTGGCGAGATGACCCGCACCGACGACGCGAGTGATCCGGCCCGCTTCCCGGCGGAGAACCGCCGAAGCGCCGAAGCAATCACCACCATGCCTCGCAGCCTGCGGACACCGACCACGCCAGGCCCATGGTCGAGCCACTCCGGCCAGCATGAGCACGGCGAGCGCCGTGCCACTGGTGGGTGCGACCGTGCGGGCCGGACAGCGGGCGCCGAGGACCTTCGCTCGTCACCGGAACAGCGCGGGCGTCATGTCGAGCGGCAGGACCGGACCCGCCGGCGGAAGTCCTCGTCGGGCGTACCCGGGCTTTCGTCCGGTGCGGCGAGAGGGCGTGCCAGGCGTCGCGGGGCAGGCGGAAATTCGACGACAGGGCCTGGCTAGACCCTCACCTGCTGGTACTGGCCCAGGAAGAGCGGCGTCCCGTGCTCCACCCGCCACAGGAACAGTCCGGGTTCCTCCACCACCTCCCCGGTGCCGGTCCGGAAGGTGATCGTCCGGGTGATGCCCCGGTAGGACACTGTCCGCAGGCGTCGGGTGAGGTTGCTCCAGTCCACAGGGCCCGTTCCCACGGTGTCGAGGACGTGCGCGACGAGACCGAGGGCGTCGTAGGCCTCGGCCGCGCCCCAGCCGACGCTCTGGACGCCGTACCGCTTCTTGAACGACCGTACGAAACGGGCGGCCGGCGTCAGACGGGCCGGGTCCACGAACGTCGCCGAGAAGACCCACCCCTCGGCCGCCGCGCCGGCCGCCCGCAGGAACTCGGGTGTGAGGACGGCCTGGGTCGCGGCGGGCGTGCCGGTGAACCCCGCCGCCCGTAGCGCGCGTGCGCAGGAGGCGGCGCGCCGCGAGGAGTCACCGCAGTAGACGACTGCCTGTGCGCGTGCCGCGAGGGCGGCGCCGACGGCGGGGCCGAAGTCGTCGGTGCCGGCGGCGACCTGGTGCCGGGTGACCGTGCCGTGGGACGGAGGGTTCGCCACCAGGGTGTGGGCGATCAGCCAGCTGTAGTCCCCGGCCGCCTGGTCCTCGACGAGAAAGGTGCGGCGGGCCGGGCGCAGGCTCGTGAGATAGCGGACCAGGGGCGCGCAGATCGCGCTGTCGGAGGGGCGCAGCTGGAACACGGACGACGTGGGATTCGCCGTGTCCACGGCGGCGTACAGCGCGTCCGAGCCCGCCCAGGCCGTCACCATCGGCAGCAACGCCTTCTTGTACCGGTCCTGGGCCGCGAGGGCCGTGGCGTCGGACGTGGGGCCGATCACCGCGCACACGCGGCCGTCCGCGACGAGGCGCCGGGCCACCTCCTCGGCCCGGTCGGCGTCTCCGGCGTCGTCGAGGACCGTGAGGACCAGGTCGAAGCGACGGTCCGCGCGCGCGTTGTACTCTTCCACCGCCAGCCGGACGCCGCGCTCGACCGAGGTACCGAGCGCCTTGCCGGAACCGGAGAGGTCGGCCTGCACGGCGACGGTACGGCGTGGGCGGGAGGCGGCGGTGGACGGCCCGTCGCCGCGGCCGGTCAGCCAGGCGGCCGTGGAGCCGCCGGCGGTCAGTACGAGCGCAGCCGCGCCGCCGATGCCCAGCAGGCGCCGGCGGCTCGGCGCGGGCGGCGGCTCGTCCACCGGCGTCCCGGGCGCCGCGGGCCGCTCGGGCTCGGGCAGGTGCAGCACCTGGGCCGAGCGTTCGGCGATCACCGCGGGCAGCCGGGCCGGCAGCCAGTCGTCGCTGCCGAAGTCACCGAGCTCCGTGCGCAGTTGCGCCACGGTCGGACGGGCGGCCGGGTCCTTGGCGAGACAGCGGGCGACCAGGTTCCGCAGGCCGTCCTCCGTGATGCCGTCGAGGCGGGGGTCCTCGTGGACGGTGCGGAAGATCACGGCGGGCGCCGTTCCGCCGCCGAAGGGCGGCCGGCCGGACGCCGCGTAGGCGAGGACGCAGCCCAGGGAGAACACGTCGCTGGGCGGGCCCACCTCCTCGTCGCGGGCGCGGGCCTGTTCCGGCGAGAGATAGCCGGGCGTCCCGATCACCACGTCGGTCGCGGTCAGGGCGGTGGCTCCGCCGGCGCGGGCGATGCCGAAATCGATGAGGCGGGGCCCGTCGAGGGCGAGCAGCACATTGCCCGGCTTGATGTCGCGGTGCACCAGTCCGGCCGCGTGGACGGCCGCGAGCGCCTCGGCGAGCCGCGCACCCAGCGCCCGTACCGTGTCCGGGGGCAGCGGCCCGTGCTCTGCGACGGTCTCGGCGAGCGAGGGCCCGGGGACGAAGGCGGTCGCGATCCAGGGTTCGGCCGCCTCCGGGTCGGCGGCCGTGACGGGCGCGGTCCAACGGCCGTCGACCCGCGCGGCGGCCTGCGCCTCGCGGCGGAAACGGGCCCGGAACCCCGGATCGGCGGCGTGTTCGGCGCGGATCACCTTCAGGGCGGCCAGGGCACCGCCCTCGGAACGGGCGAGGTAGACGACGCCCATGCCGCCCGCGCCGATCCGCGCGAGCAGGCGGTACCCGCCGACCGACTCCGGGTCCTGCGCGGTGAGCGGACGCACCGTCACTTGCCCTTCGGCTGTGGCGCTCTGTCCGGGGCGGGTCCCAGGTAGTGGAAGGCACCGTCGCGTACCTGGTGGACGAAGCTGGCGGGGGTGCTGAGCTGGAGGAGCTCCGGGTCGAAGGCGAAGTCGCGGGTGATGCCCTGGTACGTCGCGTTCTTCAGCGGAGCGACCAGCGCCTTGCGCGCCGGGCGCCTGCCCTTGGTGGCGGTGAGCTGCCGTATCAGCAGGTTCGCCGCGTCGTAGCCCTCGGCCGCCCAGAATCCGGGCGGGCGGCCGTACCGCTTGCGGAACGCCTGGGCGAAAGAGCGGACCTGAGCCGCGCCGGGCCCGATCGCCCCGGCCACGACCGTCCAGCCCGCCGCGCTCTCCTCGGCGGCGAACCGGGGATCGAGCGCGGGTTCGGCCGCGTACTTCGGCCCGTCGAAGCCGGCCAGCCCCTCGGCCGCCCGGATCGCCCCCTCCAACGGCCCCGCGTAGACGAACGCCCTGATGCCGGCGCCGCGCATGTCGTCCAGGACGGGCCCGAAGTCGGCCGTGCCCGCGGGGACGACGCGGGGGTGGGTGGCGTCGCCGTACTTCCGGACGATGAGGTTGACCATCTGGACGGTCTGCCAGGACACGTCACCGGCGGTACGGTCCAGCAGGATACCGACGGGGGCGGCCGCACTGGTCGCTTCCAGGTGGAAGGCCAGCTTCATGGCGACGGTGCCGTGCAGGGGACGGCCACGGACGAAGGAGCGGACGTTCTGGTACAGGTTCTGCCCGGCGGACATGCTGATCAGGGGCAGCAGGGCCGTGTCGTATACGGGCAGTGCGGCCTGGGTCGTCTCGTCGGTGCTCGATCCGAGCACGGCCAGCACGTCCGGGTCGTCCACGAGCCGCTGGGCCGCGGCGGCGGCACGGCCGGCCAGGCCCGCGTCGTCCGAGGTCTTCAGCTTGAGCGTGAACGGTTTGTCGCGGCGGGCGTTGAACTCCTCCACCGCGAGCCGTGCCCCCTGCTCCTGGGCCTGCCCGGCCGCCCGGCCGGCACCGCTGAGGTCGGCCTGCACACCGAGCGCCCAACCGGGCGGGGCGGCCTGCTTCTTCCCGGTGCCGCCGTCGCGGCGGCGGGCGGCCCAGGCGGCCACACCCCCGCCCGCGGCGAGCACGGCGGCACCGCCGGAGGCGACGGCGAGGAACCTGCGGCGCGACGGTACGGCCCCGGGCGGTGCCTCGGCGAGCGTGGCCTCGATCTCGGGCAGGGCCAGCATCGCGGCCGACCGTTCGGCGACCATGCGCACGATGCCGGCGGGCAGCCACTCGGCGGTGCCCGAAGGCGCGTCCTCCACCAGGGCGGCGTCCAGTTCGGCCGCGGTGGGCCGGTCGGCGGGGTCCTTGGCCAGACAGCGCAGCAGGACGGCCGCCATCTCCTCGTCCACGCCGTCGAGGTCGGGGCTGTCGTGGACGGCGCGGTAGAGCAGGGCGTCGACGCTGCCCCCGCCGAAGGGCGGCCGGCCGGTCGCCGCGTAGGCCAGCACGCATCCCAGCGAGAAGACGTCGCTCGCGGGCCCGAGGCGTTCGCCGCCGGCCGTGGCCTGCTCCGGGGACAGGAAGCCGGGGGTGCCGACGACGAGGTCCGCGGCTGTGATCGCGGTGTCGTCCGGCGAGCGGGCGATCCCGAAGTCGATGAGGCGGGGGCCGTCGGCGGCGAGCAGGATGTTGCCCGGTTTGACGTCCCGGTGCACCAGACCGGCGTCGTGCACGGCGGCGAGCGCGCGGGCCAGCATCTTGCCGAGCAGCCGTACCGTCCGCGCGGGCAGCGGGCCGTGCCGGCCGACCGCGTCGGCGAGGGAGGGGCCGGGCTCGAAAGCGGTGGCCAGCCAGGGCTGTTCGGCGTCGGGGCCGGCGCCGGTGACCTTGACCACCCACGGGCTGTCCACGCGTCGCGCGGCGTCGGCCTCGCGGCGGAAGCGGGCGCGGAACGCCTCGTCGTGCGCGTACTCGGCTTGGATCACCTTGACGGCGGCGAGCGCGCCCGACTCCGTGCGGCCGAGGTAGACGACGCCCATGCCGCCCTCGCCCAGCCGGGCGAGCAGGCGGTGGCCGCCGACGAACGACGGGTCGAAGGGGCGCAGGGAGCGGTCGGTCACTTCCGGACCCCCAGTGCGGTGCGTACCTCGGTCTCCATCCCGGCCACCGCCCGTGCCTGGACGGTCAGCAGGTCGCCCTGGCCGAAGCCCTTGCCGCCCTCGACGACGACGGCGATCGTCACCGGACCGAGCCGGACCTGGTTCCAGATGTAGTACGTCGACCCCTTGCCGAGCGCCGGATCGTCGTACGTGCCCATCTCGATCAGGTAGTCGTCGGCCGAGGTGTTGCCGTTCGTGCCGTAGCCCGAGCCCATCGAATTCAGGCCGCTGATCCGCTCGGTGGCACGCAGTTGCTGGTCGGGGCAGCGCAGCGCCTCCTCCAGCGTCTCGGCCATCTCCTGGTCGGCCTGCGCGGCGGTGCGGTGCAGGGTGACGGTGGCGGCGGCGCGGACCTCGCCCTTCGCGCCCGCCGCGGGCAGCCGGCTGTGGCGGGTGAAGGTGGCCAGGACGTCGCCCGGCAGGGACTCCTGCCGCCAGACGCAGTCGGTGCCGAGGACGGGCCAGGCGGCCGGGTCGCTCTCGTACGGGCGGCGCTTGACGTAGCCGGGACCATAGCTGTCCGGGCCCGCGGTGACGGCGCGGACCAGATCGAGGGCGGCGGACGGGGTGGTGGGGACGCGCGTGGGGTCGACCGTGAAGCGCACGGGGGCCTCACCCGTCCCGCGCCGTCCGGCCGGTGAGGTCACGGCGGGGGAGGAGGCGCTCGGGCCGGCCGGGTGCGCGCCGTCGCTCGAGCCGGAACAGCCCGCGAGCAGTACCCCGCACGCGGTCAGCACCGCGGCGTGTCCCCGCCTTGTGCGACAGCGCGTCGCCGCGTACCTCATGAAGCCCCCACTCACCATGCGTCCGTGCCAGTGTGCGACCGCAGCGAGTCTAGGGGACCACGGTCAACTCGCCGTGCTCGCTGGGTGGTTGCGGTCCCAGGTGACGTTGTCCGAAGTGCGCCGGTGCGTCACCCGGCGGCTCCGTGAGCGCGGGCGGCGGGGGACAGGCGCGGTCCCACGAGAATCGTCCCCGACGCCCGCCTGGACCCCGGACGATGCCGAGACCCAGCCGGGCCGCCGTCATCCGCCGCACCCTCCTCCGCCGCCACCGCACCCGCCACCGCAGCTGCTGCCGCCCCAGCCGCCTCCGGAGGACGACGAGGACGAGGAGGACGAGGAGGAGAAGCCGCTGAAAAGGGACGAGCGGAGTGTCGGATCGGGGAGGTTGATCCAGCCCGTCATGGCTATGGCGACCACCGAGGCCGGCACCTTCGGACCGTCGGCGGCCGGTCCCCAGGGCACCGGGCGGCGCGACCCTCCGGAGTTGCGTACCGCGTACCAGCCCGCGGGGGTGATCCGGGGCGGTGTGCAGACGAAGACCGCCGCCACCACGAGGGAGACCAGCAGGAAGGTCACCAGCCAGCCCACCGGGCGGCCCAGGTGGACGCCGTTCACCACCCGGGCGATGCCGACCCCGATCAGCACCAGCATCGGCAGTCCGGCCAGCCGCCCGGCCAGACGGCGTGTGCGGCTGGGCAGCAGACCGAGCCTGCGCGCGGCGTCCCCGACCCGGCGGATCTCCGGCAGCTGCCCGGCGGCCTCGTGCACCAGCGTGGCGGTGGTGGCCTCCCTGGTCCGCGCGGCCTCCAGGACGGCCCGCTGCACCGGTTCGTCGGGGACGCTGTTGCAGAAGATGAGGGTGCCGTCCTGGGCCCTGCGCAGATGGCCGCGCTGGACGAGGGCGAAGATGGCGGTGCTCACCACCTGGCGCGCCCCGCCGACGATCCAGGCGATGGTGTAGACGTCCGGTACGAAGCTGGTGTCCGTGGCGGAGGAGAAGCGGCGGACTGCCCGCCGTACGGCCACGCCGAGCAGCACGGCGACCGCGAAACCGGCGGCGTACAGGCCGAGGAACTGGGGGCCGGTGAAACCCCAGGGGGCGTTCATCGATGCCTCCTTGAACGGTGTCGGAGCGCCGTCGGGCGATGGGTGCGGGCAATGGCGTGGAACACGACGTCGACGGGCGTCCGAGTGGTTCCCGCGCCGCGGTGGGTGAGCCGGGTGCCGGGGTGCGCGGCGCTCCGGATTGCGTACGCCCGCGCGGTGCGGAGCCCGGGGCGGAGAGCCAGGTCCTCTGCGTCGTCGTGCGGGCCTGCCCGCGTCCGGTTCACACCCGCTACGGCGAAGAGACGGCCCGGCCGCCACACGGTGACCGGGCCGGCCCCTCAGCGTGTTCGCGACCTACCTGCAGTCCACCCCGGAACGGCCGCCACGCCGCGATTGCCTGTCCCCGATGCGCCCATGCCATCACCGTGACCGTGTGGATGGATCCTGGATTTGTTGCGGGCGCGTGAGTCGTGTTTGGCTCGCCCGATGAACTTTCTGTTGACGGCGAGTGGTCTGCGCAACGAGTCGCAGCGCGATGCGCTGCGGGACATGCTGGGCAAGCCCTTCGCATCGGCGAACGTCGTGTACATCCCCACGGCGTCGGTCGCCGAGCCCGGAGACCACGGGTGGTTCCTCGCGGACATGAACCGGTTGCACGGCCTCGGCTGGCGGGAGTTCGACGTCCTGGAACTGAACGGCCTGCCCCGGCGGATGGTGCTCGACCGGCTGCTGCACGCCGACGTCATCTATGCCGGCGGCGGCAGCCATTACCACCTCGCACGCAGCATCACCGGCAACAGCCTGGCCGACGGCTTCCTGGAGGCACTGGAGAGCCGGGTCTATGTGGGGTTCAGCGCCGGGTCGATGATCTTCAGCCGTCACCTCACCGGACACTCCGCCGACGTCATCGGAGACACCACGGACCTCCACGTGCTCGGCGCGACGACCGTGGAGCCCCCGTTCAGCCTCTTCGACTGGTACCTCAAGCCTCACCTGTACTCACCGGATTTCCCCGAGCGGGACGACGCCTGGGCTGATCGCATCGCCGCGCGGGCGGACTTCCCGATCTACTTCATCGACGACGAGACGGCCGTGCGCGTCAGGGACGGCGAGGTGGATGTCGTTTCCGAGGGCCGGTGGCGGTTCCATCCCTGACTCACGCGCGGTGGGGAGCCGGGCAGGGCACTTCGGTCTCCATTGGCGCATCACGGGTCCGTACGAGGCCAGTTGCAGTGCAACGCTCCGGAACAGCCCGAGAAGGGCCGCGGCCCATGCGCTTCTCGACTGCGGCCAGGGAGTCGGTGATGACGCGGATCAAGACATCAGCCACCCAGCGGCCGGCGGGGAGCGGGTTCTCCTTGGCGCCGAGCCCGCTCGGCCGGGAGGAGATGGTCCAGGTCTTCAAGAAGCTGCCGCACAGCGGACGGTGAGACGGGGCGTCAACTCCGACACTCCGCTCACTCGATCCACTGACTCGCGAGCGTGGCGCCCAGGGTGCGGGTGCGAGGTCCAGCACAGTGCGGTGCCAGAAGCGACGCGCTGAGCGACGGACCTGCGCGTACTACGCGATTCCGGTGACCTACCGGATGTCGGGAGGCAGACATGGCTGTGAGCACCTCGACCGTTCGGCGGCTTCTTCGGCTGAGTACCGCGGTCCTCTGCGCGGCCGGCTACACCCTCGCGCAGGTGGTGCCGGCCGAAGCGGCGACCGTCACGCGGTCCTACGATTTCCAGTACCGGATGGAGACCCGGACCTGGAAGCAGAAGCGGGGGCCCGTCACCCTCACACTGGCCAAGTGCAGGCGGAGCACCATGTTCTCCAGCAGTGACCACTTCCATGCGCTGTTCTCGCGGTCGCGCTGGGGCCGGGACACGAGACTCAGCGACGCCACCATCCGGTGCGAAGACGGACAGCGGGCCAGGTTCGACGCCCCCTACGACGGCGAGTACTACTTCACCTTCAGTAAAATCGACGACAAGGGGTCGTTCTCCGGCAAGGCGGTGATCAGCTATCCGTCCTGACGGCCAAGCGGGTGCCCGACGGGCGTTGATGGCGGCGCTCTGCGGGTGCCGCTCGGTGACGGCGACGACGTCGGCGAGAGCCCGGCCAGCGGCAAGCGGGCGACGAAGACCCGCCGTCCCGGACCCCAGCGGGGCCGTGTGATCCCCGCGACCGCCGGGGGTGTCCCTCGAAGAGGCCGTCCCCGATTCCCCGACCGGCGGGAGAACGTGAGACGCCGGATGCCCCGGAGTTCTCCGGGGCATCCGTGGGTGGACTCGACGGCGTGCTGTGCGGTCAGCCCACGGTGTTGAGGCCGTAGTCACCGAGGAGATCGATGTCGACGTCGACGGCGGTGGAACCGGCGTTGTACAGGTCGATCTCGCCGTCCGCGCCCACCTTGACCAGCGCGGCGCCGGCCGCCGGATGTCCGCTGCTGTAGTCGGCCGAGTGCACGTCCGGTCGGGTGGTGCCGTCGGCGTAGGCGACGAGGTAGCCGCTGCCGGCCGGCGAGGGCACCGTGAGATTGAGGTCGACCGCGCTCACCGCGTTCACCGGTACCCCGTGGGCGCCGGTGACCTTGAGTCTGAGCGTGGCGTGAGCGCCGAGCTTGGCGGTCTTCCCGCCGCTCCCCGTACGGGTGCTGAGGATCCGGACCGGCCCGACCGGCTGGAACGTCGCCCCGCTCGTGGTGGGGCCGTACCAGCCGACCACGTCCGCGACGAGGTGCGCCGAGGACTTGCTGTTGTTGCGGAGCACGACCTTGCCGTCGATCAGCGGGACCATGGGGACGACGATCTGTGCGGACGCGGTCTGCCCCGTGGTCCAGTACGGGCCGCTCACACCGGAGTCGACGGTGCCGGCGGGGGAGGCGGTGACGCTGCCGGAGCCCTTGGTGGCGGTCGCCACCACGTTGAGCACCACGGCGTTCGCGTCGGCCGGGACGCCGTGGGCGCCCGAGACGGTCAGGGCGACCGAGTGGCCGCCGGCGACCGCCCCGGTGTGGCCGCCGGTGGAGCCGCGGGTGTCGAGCAGACGCACCGGCGCGGCGGGATGGTAGGTACGGCCGAACTGCGCGTGCGACTGGAGGCCGAGCGTTGCGACGTTGACGGTCACCGGGCCGGAACTGCCGTTGTAGAGGTCGATCGCACCGGTGGGAGCGACCTTCACCGTGGCCTCGTTGGAGACCGTCCGGCCGGGCTCGAAGCCGACGGTGGAGGTGCCCGGCCGGGTGGTGCCGTCGGTGTAGAGAGTGAGGGTGCCCCTCGCCTTGGCACCGCTCGCGACGACCTGCAGGCGCACCGCGTCGACGCCCTCGGAGTCGGCGTGCACGGCGGCCGCGGAGAGCTTCAGCACGCCGTGGGCGGGGATCGTTCTCTCGGCGTCATGCTGCGCGGTGACGGGCAGGAAGGAGTCCGCGGCGTGCACCGTCACCTTGGCGGTGGTGGTGCGGCCGAGCAGGTCGGTCTGTGTCAGCGTGGCGGTGTACGAGCCCGTTGCCGGATACTGGTGCTCGATCTTCTGGGGGCCGTCGGCCAGGCTCTCGGAGTCACCGTCACCGAACGTCAGGACCCGGTGGGCGACTTCCCACGCGTTCGCCGGTTGTGCGACGGTGAACAACGCGTCCCCGGCGTCCACCTGCCCGTAGGCAGTGGTGACCAGGGCGCCGGAGAGCGAGGCGGCCGGTGGTGTGGCGGTACCCGCGTCGACGGCCGTGAACCGGACGGTGCGGCTCGAGCCGTCGGCGTCGGTCACCGTGATGGACGGGGCGTACACGCCCGGCGTGGTGTAGGTGTGCGTGATCGGGGCGCCCGGTGCCTGGGTCACCGGGGCGCTCCCGTCCCCGAAGTCGACCGAGTACGTCGCGATGGACTTCCCCCACGAAGTGGTGGCGTCGTCGGTCTTCAGCGAGGTGACGAACGGCGCGACACCCCTAGACGGCGACGGCATGTCGTCGCCGGGGACGGTGATGGAGTCCTGCCGCTCGACGGCGCCTCGGTCGGGATGAGCCGTCGGGCCGGTGCCGCTGCCTCTGCCGGTGTCGGAGACGAGGGGGTCGTCCACGACCGGGGCGCCGTCGACGTCGGTGGTGAGCTCACCCGGTGCGTCGGCGTCGGCGGAGTCGATGAGCGCGGAGTGCTCGGGCGGCGCCGTGCCGGTGGGCACGTTGAGCCCGTCGATGTCGTGGGCGCCCTGCCCGGTCGCGTCGTGCAGTGACACGGCGGTGGTGAAGGGGGTGCCGGCCCACGCGTACTCGGGCCGCGGCCGGGCGGAGGCACCCACACCGTTCGCCGCCACGTTGTAGTCGCCGGTGACCTGGTCAGCGGAGGCGGCGGACACGGAGTAGAGCGGAGCCGTGGGCGCCGGGCAACTGTCGGTCTGCATCGCCGCCGCAGTGGTGACCACGTTGTTCTCCACGGTCCCCGAGCTCGCGCCTTCCAGCGAGATCCCGGTGGCGCACCGGGCGGCGACCGTGTTGCTCGTCACGGCGGCGCCGGACGTTCCCGTCAGCACGATCCCGCCCCACCGCGGCTCGGTCACCACGTTGGTGGTCACGGTGACCCGCGAGGCTCCTGACTGCGCCCGCACGCCGTAGGCGTACCCGGCCGGAATCCAGTTGCGTGACACAGTCACGTCCGAGGAGGCGCCGTCCACACTGACCGCGGTCCCGGTGCCCTCGGCCGACGGCACCGGGCGACGGAACGACAACCGGTCGAGACTGACGCCCGTGGAGCCCGTCACCGCTACCGCGTCCGTGCCCGGATCGCCGATCCCCAGCGACTGGATGCGCACGTCGTGTACCGCTTCGAGGGTCAGCGCCGGCGTGGATCCCTTCGGCGTGAGGACGGCCTGCGAGCCGCCGGGGACGAGGGCGGCCCCGGTGAACGTGATGGGGGCGTCCTTGGTGCCGGACCGAGTCAGGGTCACGGACTCGACGTAGGGAAGGCCGTCCGGCGACTGGAGACGAACCGTCTGCCCCGGCACCACCGCGTCCGCCGCTGCCTGCACCGTGCAGAAGGGCAGGCTGGCCGAGCCCGCCGCCGTGTCGCTGCACACCCCGTCGTGATTCACATACAGCGTCCCGGCCGGGCTCGGCTCAGCCGCCGCCGCACCGGTTCCCCAGCCGCTCACCACCCCCGCCACGACGAGAACGGCCACGGACACACCGGATGCGGGGCGAGGTCTTCGCATATGAGCTCCAGGGAAGGATCGGCGGTGCGGATGACGGCACCGGGGCCTGATGCGCGGGTCATCGACCTACCACTCGTGAGGCGCTGACGTGGCCGGAGCAGGCTGCCGGTCGCCGGCACGGCCTGCCGGTCCCGGACGGTTCGGCCCAGGAGCTGTGCGCAGCCCTCATGATCGCAGTCCCACGCTAAAGGAACGGCCACGATCCGACCTTTCCTTGCTCAAGCCGCCCGGTTCCACCGGGAGTTGCACGGCAAGCCGACCGCTTCCTCCGCAGTGAGCAATTCCCGCGGCGAGAGCGGGCTCCCCTCGACGTCCACGCCCGGCTCGGCGCTCACCCGCACCACCAGCGCGCTGCCCGGAGGAGTCTTCACTACTGCTGCCCCGTACCTGCCGTCGCGGTGCACGGGACATGTGCGCCGCGCGGGTGGAATCCCCCTGCCCGGGAGCCGACCGCTGGTGCGCGGTCCGCCGACTGGGGGAGAGGTCAGGTATGAGCACTCAGCACGTTGACGGCCCCGACGGTGCGCACCAGCGCCCGCCGGGTGTGTCGGACACCCTGGTCCACGCCCTGGGGGCGTTGTCGGAGGCGCTGGAGACGACCGAACGCGCCCGCGGGCACCTCTACTCCTTCCACCAGCTCACGGGAGGCGCCGACTTCGCGCTGGACCGCGCTGTGGCGCTGCTGCGGGAGGCCGGCCGGCACCGATGGGCGGAGCGGGTGGAACGGGACATCCTGGGTCGCAACGTCATCCCCGGACACTGGACGTTCCAGATCATCGAGGCCTACGACGCCACCTACTACCAGCCGTTCAAGGACGTGGAGGCCCAGGCGCGGCAGGAGCTGGTGGCGGGCAAGCCCCACTTGTACGAGGCGGAGCTGAAGGAGAAGCGCCGCACGAGAGGCCACCCCGACCACACCGCCCGCCCGGAGGCAGTCCGCTCGCTCGACGAGTAGGCCTTCCGGCCTGCGCGCAGGAACAGTCCGTCTCCTCTCCGGTGGGGTCGAAGCCGCACAGCAGCGGTGTGACCTCCTGCCCGCCTCGCGCCGGGTGCACAGGATCGTCACCGGGTTCTCCGCGACGTCCAGGGCGTACTCCCGGGCCGAGCACCGGGGGGCGTCGGATGGCGCCGCCCCGGCCGACCGGGGTCACCCCGCCGACAGCACTCAGCACCGGCAACACGCCCGGACGGGAACACAGCCGTACGGCGAAGTAGAGGCGCCCCGCCCGCTTTCGTGACCTGAGCACCGTCCCGGCACAGGTCTGCCGCACCGCGTCCCCGGCACGGGGCAGGAGGTCACACCCCCCGGTCCCGCCCCGCGCCTCGGCGTCACTTCGACCGCGTGTGGGGCCGACGGCTGCGGGCAGGGCGGGGCGTCACGCCCTGTCGACGTGACAGTACACGCGATCGAAGCGCAGGGACGCCAGGTCCTGACGACGGATCATCCAGCTGACGACGCACGAGTCCAGCTCGCGGTCCTGCTCACCGCCACGCCAGGTGGCCAGCAGGACCCAGTCGTCGGTGTCCGCCGCAGCGGCGCCGGTCTCCGACTCCTCGTCCCTGGCGAGGAGAAGAGGGTCGTCGTTGAGGACGACAGGGTGGGCACCGAGTGCGAACGTCCAGGTCGGCCAGGAGCCCCCCACGTCTGTCCAGGCGCTCTGCAGCTCCTCGGCGAGTTCGTACTCCTCGTCGTCGGGGGCGTCCCACCTGGCCTCCGCGAAGCTCTCCGGCATCGGCGGGGCCAAGTGGTGCCACATCGTGCGCATGTCCTGCGACTCGAACGGCCCGTACCCGGTGTCCACGCGCCGGACGGCCGCCGGTGTCCCGGCCGGGACGTGGCACACCGCGTCACTCGTCGGGCCATGCAGGCCCAGCTCCAGGTCGGCGAAGAACAGCAGGTGGCCGGCTGACGGCAGGGGGAGTCCCGTGGCGCCCTGGGGTATCAGCGCGCAGTCGACGCGGGCGATCAGGGGGTGGCACGGGTCCGGGGCGTCTTCCGGGAGTACCGGATCACCACCCGTCCGCGCCGCGAGCGGTCCGTCACCGCCCTGTGTGAAGAACGTGCCCGGCACGGCGGCCCGTATCCACTCCTCGGCCTCCTCCGCCGGCAGCCCACGGGACGCGGCCTCGGCGCGGAAGCGATGCACTCTGTCGGTGTTCCAGTCATCGATCACAGCCACACCCTAGCCAGGACGTAGGACACCGCAGGGGGACCGCAGCCGCGGCAGCGGTTCACCACGGCCCGCGCAACCGGCCTGGCCCCGCGTCCTGAGCTCGTGTTCCGGGTGTCAGGGCGCCCTGCTCCGAAAGCGCCGCAGGCCGACGACGCCCCGAAGAGGGCCTGAGAGCAAGGGGCTTGGGGGTCGCCGCGCACCTGCACACCCGGGACGCATCTCTGTACCGGTATGCGTCCCGGGCTGCCGACGCGCCACGGCGTCCCGAGCCATGGGCCTCCTGGCGAAGCGGGTCCGGGCCGGCCTGCTCTGCCAGGAGGTTCCCCGGCCTGCGGGCCGCTTCAGTCCGCCGGCCTGGTCACAGATGCGCGGCCAGGAACGGAAGGACGACCGCGGCCATCTCTTCAGGGACTTCCTCCGCCAGGTCGTGGCCCGCGTCGAAGACGTGTCCGGTGACATCGTGGGCCATGAGCCGCATCTGGGACTCGTTGCGGTCGCCGATGAACGCGGACCCGCCGAGCGCCAGGACGGGGATGTCCAGCTTCTTCTGTGCGGCCTGCCGGTTCTGTTCGGCGTCGACGAGCATCGCCCGGTAGATGGAGAGCATCGCGCGGATGCCGCCGGGCATGGAGTAGCAGCGCACGTATTCGTCGATCGCGTCGGGGGTGGCGGTGTCGGGGTGACTGCGCTCGTTCTTGATCATGTAGGTGATGAGTTCGCGCTCGTGCCCGGTGATCAGCATCTCGGGAACGTCGGGCTGGAAGTAGAAGCCCAGGTGCCACAGGTGCATGCCGCTGGAGACGTTCTCGGGCGTGAGAGCCGTGTGGTCCTCGAAACCGAAGCCGGGGAACAGAGCCTCGGCGAACACGAGGGCGGTGACGTGGTCGCGGTGGCGGGCGGCGAGCTGGTAGCCGATCACCGCTCCCCAGTCCTCACCGACCACGGCGTACGTCTCGTGCCCGAGGTGGGCCATCAGGGCGGCGATGTCGTCGCTCATCGTCGCGCTGTCGTAGCCGTCCGACGGCCGGGCGGAGTCGCCCAGACCGCGGAGGTCGGGCACGACGACGGTGTAGCGCGGAGTCAGTGCCGGGACGAGGTGGCGCCAGTGGTAGCTGGTCTTGGGCACACCGTGCAGGAGCACCACCGCGGGGCCTGACCCGGCTGTGCGGTAGTGCAGACTCGTGCCGTTGACGGCGGCTCGACCCGTACGGACGGGCGTTCCCTGGTGGTCGAGGATCATGTTCGCCTGCCTTTCGGTTGCAGATCGCGAGGGGTGTGCAGAGCAGTGGTCTGTGGAGACCCGACGAGAGTCATCGGGCGGAAAGGGGCCCGGCGGCCCCGAGGCTGCCCGGGCAGGCCGTGGAACGGCGGGCGTTCTTCCGGTGATTGCCGGGGACAGGCGTCGCAGGACTGCAGGGGCTCGCCGCCTTTTATGGATCGGACGATACAGTTTGCGGGCGTGAAAAAATCAGCCGAGGGCGGCCAGGGCGACCTCCACGAGGGGTTCGAGAGTGCGGACCTCCGGGGTGATCTTGGAGGAGACCAGAAGTCCGTTGAGGAACGTGACGAGGAATCCGGCCAGTGTGTACGGGTCCTGTCGCGCCGCGATCTCGCCCCGCTCCATCGCGACCCGCAGCACCTCGGCGAGCGCGTCGCGGCTGGCGTCCTGCATGTCCCGCACGACGCGCCTGACCGACGGGTCCTGCGGCAGACGCTCGCAGGCGGCGTTGACGGCAAGGCAGCCCCTGCCGCCGCCTTCCGCGCCGAGCCGGATCCGGCCGAGCAGCATCCCGCGAATGGCCGACCGGGTGTCGGCCCCCTCCTTCAGGCTGCGCAGGGCGTCCGCCGCGAGAGTGGTGCGGTAATGCTCCAGGGCCGCCCGGTACAGGCCCTCCTTGTCGCCGAACGCGGCGTACAAGGAGCCCTGCCCGATCCCCAGTTCCTGGGTCAGGTCACGTACCGAAGTGGCCTCGTAGCCGCGCACCCAGAACAGGTTCATGGCGCGGCTGACCGCCGCCTCGGTGTCGAATTCCCGGGTTCTCGCCATGGCTTCATCGTAGCGTATCTGGATCTAGCGTTCAAGAAACGTGGTGGCGTCCCGCACACCGACGGTCCGGGAGCAGGCGGACCGCCGGTGTGGCCCCCCCGCTCTTCGCCTCGGACGGGATGTACCGCGGTGCGGACATCATCGGGATCATTCCGTCGGGTGCACCCCCGGCAGTTGCGGGCGGCGGGGGTGCACCGGTGGTGTGTCCCTTTACCGGTCGCGTCCGGCGGGGCGGCCTGGTCTGCCGGAGCCCGTGCAACCTCAGCCGCAGTGCGACCGTCGCGGTGGCAGATCGCCTCGTCCTTGCGGACGGGCTGATGACGCCCCTGAAGAGCGGCGCGAGTCGGCGACCTTCACGGAATCCCTGCTCGGTCTGCGTGATCGCGATTCACAGGGGCACACAGTTTCCGGCGTCGGCTCCGCGCATTCCTGGTGTCGGCGGATTCGGTCACTCCCGCTGTCGTGACCTTGCCGGGTAGGTCGGGGGTCCGCCCATGGCGTCTGCCGGGTCCGGGGGGACCCGACCTGTCCGTCCTGACTGCTACAACCTGCTCAGCGAGGGCGGACGCCCACGCCTGCCGTGGTTCACCGCTGCGCCGGAAACCCGGAGACGGAACCTAGTACGCGAGCTGCCCGATGCCTCCGTCGACGCGCAGCACGGTCCCCGCGGTGTAGGCGGATTCGTCCGAGGCGAGGTAGACCGCCGCTTTCGCCAGCTCGGTGGCGGTTCCCAGGCGATGCAAGGGCACGGTCTGCCGGAGTTCCTCGTACAGGGCGGCCTGACGCTCGGGGCCGAGGGACGCGAACGCATTGGTGATCGTCGGGCCCGGGCTCAGTCCGTTGACGCGGATGCCCCGGTCCTTCAGCTCATGGGTCAGCCCTCGCGTGTACGAGAGCAGCCCCGCCTTGGCCGCGCCGTAGACCGTCGCGTTGTCGTGTCCGATGTACGCGGAGACCGAGCCGACGAGAATGACCGAGGACTGCGGCGAGAAGATCGGCAGGAGGTCCCTGATCAGGAAGAACGGCGCCTTCAGATTGGTCGCGACGAGCCTGTCGAACGCCTCCTCGGTCCATGCCTCGATGGGGAGGTGGGTGACGTCGGCGGCGTTGCTCATCAGGATGTCGAGCTTCGGCCACTCCTCCCGCAGGCGCGCCGCGAGCGCCGCCTGGTCGGGTACGTCGCCGGCGTCACTGGCGATGGTCAGCAGCGGGCCGCCCAGCACCCGGGCCGCCTCGTCCAGCTTTTCCCGCGAGCGGCCGGTGATGGCGACGGTCGCTCCCTCGGCGAGGAATTCGCGGGCCGTTTCCAGGCCGATGCCGCTCGTCCCTCCAGTGATCAGTGCGTGCTTTCCTGCAAGACGGTCCATTGTCCTGTCCCTCTTCAGATAGCGGTGCGGCCACCGTCGGCGGCCACGACCGCGCCGGTCATGTAACTGGCCCGGTCACTGGCGAGGAAGGCGATCACATGCGCCACCTCGGCCGGGTCGGAGGTGCGCTTGAGTGCGGTGGTCAGACCCATGCCACCCATGTCCGGGCCCATCGCCGCGACCACCTTCGAGGTGCGCATCGGGCCCGGAGCGACGGCGTTGACCCGCACGTTGGAGCCGGCGAATTCCGCAGCCCAGGTGCGGGTGAGCGATTCGAGCGCCGCCTTGGTGGCGCCGTAGACGGCCATCCCCGGCATGCCGAGGCCGGCCGCGGTGGAGCTGACGTTGACGATGCTGCCGCCGCCGCTCGCGGCCATCTTCTCCGCGAGCAGGGCCGTGAGCAGGAAGGGCGCCCGCACATTGACCGCGAAGGCGGCCTCGTAGCTCACGAGGTCCTGCCCGGTGGTCGGGGAGAACGTCATCACGCTCGCGTTGTTGATCAGGATGTCGACCGGGCCGGCGTCTTCGGCCAGCTGCCGCACGCCGGCCGGGTCGGACAGATCAGCGGCGATGAAACGCACCGCCCCGGCGGAGCCGCCACCGGCTGCGCGGAGGTCTTCCACCACCTGCGCGCCGCGCTGCGGATCGGTGCCGGTCAGGATCAGGTCGGCGCCGCCCGCGGCCAGTACCTCGGCCGTGGCGCGCCCGAGTCCGCCGATCGCACCGGATCCGGTGACGAGAGCTGTCTTGCCTGCGAATTCCATTGCTACGCCCTTCGTGCCGGCCGGCGAGCGACCGACTTCTGTGCAGCCGTTCAAGAAGTGTCGCAACGGAAGCTACGACTTCTTGAACGCCGAGTCAAGAAGTCGTAGTATCTGCGGTGTGGCACGAACCGGACGCCCCCGCGAGTTCGACAAGGAACGGACGCTGGAGCGCGCACTCGAACTCTTCTGGTCCCGGGGATACGGGGCGACGTCGATCCAGGACCTGGTCGACGCACTGGCGGTCGAGCGAGGCAGCCTGTACGGCGCATTCGGCGACAAGCGCCGCTTCTACCTCGAAGCCGTCAGGCTCTACTGGGAGGTGTACGAGCGGCACCTGATCGCCGCGCTCGACACCAGCCCTTTCCTGCCCGCCCTGCGGGAGATCCTCACCCACCCCGCCAGACTGGACGAACTGATCTCCGACGTGGGCGTGCCCCAGGGCTGCCTGGTCGGCAACACGACCGCCGAACTCGTCCCCCAGGACGGCGAAGCCACGGAGATCGTCACCCGCTCGTACCGCCGGTTCACCGACATCGTCGCCGACGCGCTCCGCCGCGCACAGGCCGCCGGAGAAGTCACGGACACCGGCTCCCCCGAGTCCCAGGCACAACTCCTCCTCTACATCGTCCAGGGCCTCTCGCTCGTGTCGAGGGCAGGGCTCGACAGGACGGCGGCCCTGGCAGCGATCGACACGGCGCTGGACGGACTGCGGGCATGAGGACCCGGTTCACGGGAGCCGCCCCGAGGCAGCGCCTCGTGGCGGCCCTGCCAGGGCACAGCTCCGGCCGAACCTCTCGCGCCGTGGCGGACGGGGCCCCTGCCGTCGCCGCCGCAACGCGGTCGCAGAGGACATGACGAGCAGCCCTGCCACCGGCAAGCGGCCCTCGGCGCCGGCGACCACCACCGGGGCGCCGCCGCCCGATGCCCCACCGAGGAAGACACGACTGACGCCCGGCGCTTGAGTCCGGCGAGGACTGCACCGGCGTCCCGAGCGATGTGCTCGTTGTCGGGCACCTCTTCCTGGGCGCCGTGATCACGGTACTCCGGAATCATCACGTGGTAGCCACGGGAGCCGAGTCCTCGCCGACGCCCAGGAAGAAGCAGATGCCGTAGCCCTGTTCGTGGCCGAGCAGCACCGAGCCGCACCAATGTGGTTCTTCGGGGTACACGGCCCGGCATGGCACCGAAGACCGAACGTATCCAGTTCCTGCGGGCCGTGCGGCAGTTGCACCGCGTCCGCTCCTTCTACGCCGGGGGCGCGCTGCTGTGGGCGGCGTCCCTGGCCTGGACGGCCTGGCAGATCCCCGGGAGCCGCCAGATGTGGGTGTGCGCCCTCCTCCTGGCCGTCTTCATCGGCCTCCTCGTCACCGCGGGATTGTCCCTGCGGCGTCTGCCCGTTCCCGCGACGGGCCGCCCCGCGCACCACGCCGCCCCGCGCAGGACGGCGGCGAACACGCACCACGTCCCCGCCTGATTGAGGACTCGCCGCCCCCAACTCGCCCAAGCCGTCGAGCTTCGCCCGGGGCGGGCGTGTGCGGTTTCCGGGTGCCGTCCGCGTCTACGGGGACGGCACCCGGGCATACGGACTTCACTTCCTTCGGAGAGGGGCTTGTCATGCTCGGCATAGTCGCGGCAGTGCTGTTCTTCATCGCGTTCCTCATCAACGCGGCTGACATCAGCACCAATCAGACGTTCTCGTCAGTCAACGTCATGCTCCTCGGCCTGACCGCCCTTGCCCTGCACGTTGCGGGAATCGGGAGCACATGGCCCCGCAGACGCTGATCCGGCGTCAACTCCGGTCCTCCGCACGAGCCGACGCCCGAGGGAGGACCTCGCCGACTGCGCCGCCGAGGCGATCCGGGCTTGGGCGGCGGGAAGTTCCGCCTCGGCACCCGTACCCCGGCCCTCCACCACCGTCGTCAGCGATATTCGGGTGTATTTCTTCCAGAGAAGGCAGTCGAGGGCGCAGGATCGCTAGTGAAAGGGGCAGCGGAAGTAGGGGGTCGTGGTGTCCGAGCCCGAGCCCGAGCACTAATTGAAGGAAACCTAGTCGAGGTCTTCACCTGAATGTGATTATTTCTGTGACTGTGCCCGGACGCGTTTCAGTGAACAGCATGTGTCTCCCGGGCCTTTTCGGTCCTGGAGAAAGAGAATGCGAAGGCATCGTGGGACGTATCCGGCCGCCTGGAAACCGGTCCACCGCCGTCCGGAGCAGGCACGACGCGTGGGTCCGCGCATGCACTCCAGGCGACCGTGTCCGCGGCGTCTGGCAGACGCAGAGGAACTCATCTTCACCCAACTCTGGCGCATCCGGCCCGTGGTGGTTTTGCTCAGTCGAGCTGCACACGGTGACCTTGAAAAGGCTCTACAGCAGGTGGGCCCACCTGGTACCCGGGCGCTCCGGCCTGGTGCTGGCCTGCCAGAAGGGCAAGCTGGAGAAGTCCTGGACCGTCCGGCTCTGGCGAGTCTGGGAGTCCTGCGTCTTCCTGCGGCACAGCCTTGTCCCCGAGCCTGCGAGCTGACGGTGCTTACCCCACGTCTCTGACAGAGTGCCAGACGCCATACTAGGGGCGGTTGATTGGAGCCTGAGCCGGGCGTACAGAAGCTCGGACAAGAACGGGCTGGTTGGCCGGCCTCGACTGCGCCCGGGCGGAGCGGCGGACCGTAAGAGGCGATCCCAGAGGAGGGGATTTTCTCAGAAAATCCGAAGGGTTTTTTCTTCCTTACGTTCTTGCATGGCGAACTTACGGATATTAAGTTGATCTCTATTCGAGCAGAGAGACCGAACTAGAACGACTCAGTGGAATCACTCGTAAGTGACGGCCTGTCAAGAATGAGCTGTCAGGAGAGCGTCGCCCCCGCTTGCAGCCAGCCCGAGGGATTCGCGGAGCGAATCCCTTTCCCGAATCGCGGAGCGAATTCGGGCCCTGGCCAACGGAGTTGGCCAGGCATTCCGGCGGAGCCGGAATTTGGAATTTCGGAGCAATTCCTGTTCCGCCGCGTAGCGGCGGCGCGTCGTGTCTGCGGAGCAGACCGCGCG
>NZ_JBEYJA010000058.1:0-42058 GCF_040703815.1 Streptomyces sp. NPDC006743
GTCCAGCAAGACCACCCCTGACACAACACCAGCCGACTACACTCCAGACGACGCCTCTGACCAGGCCAGATAGCGAAACGCTGCTGGAGTACTAGCAGGCCCTGCCGTCGAATTCCCGCTTGCCCCGCCACGCCTGGCACGCCTTCTCGCCGCACCGGACGAAAACCCGGGTACGGCCCGGTACGAGGACTTCCGCCCCGCACGCCGAGAGCACGCACCGGACGCCGCCGGGCCGCCGTCCGGGCGACGACGGGAAGGTGACGACAGGACCACAGCCGGTGCCGTGAGCGGACGGGTTCCCCGGCTCGCGGCGCACGGCAGACCTTCCGGCCCGCGGCACCGGGCGCCCCAGGCACCCCCGGTCCCACCAGCGGCACCGGACTCCCCGGCACCCTCGGTCCGGCCGCGGCACCGGACTCCCAGGCACCCCCGGCGCTGTCATCGGTTTCCGTCCGCCCGGTCCGGCGGACGGGCCTCACCCGGCCGCCGCGCGCGTCCCCTGTCCCCGCACCTCCAGTCCCGCGAGCAGTTCCTCCGTGGCCGCCGCGATCACCTCGACCGCGTGGTCGAAGACCTCGCGGTTGTGCGCGGCGGGCGCGCGGAACCCCGACACCTTGCGGACGTACTGCAGCGCGGCGGCGCGGATCTCGTCACCCGTCGCCTCCTCGGGCAGGGCGGGCGGACGCAGCGTCTTGATGCTCCGGCACATGTCTGCGGTCTCCTCACTGCGGGCCGTCGGTGAGGCCCGCCGGTGCCGTCAGGTCGAGGCACCAGTCGTTGGACGTGATCCAGTGGCCCTTCGGGTACTCGAACTCGACCTCTCCCAGCAGGGTGAAGCCGGCCCGGCGGCAGACGCCGTTGGAGGCGGGGTGGTCCACACGCGGGTACGCGTGCAGCCGGGGGTGCGTGCCGACGGCGCGCACCTGTGCCACCAGCGCCGACGCCGCGCGCGCCGCCAGTCCCCGCCCCTGGAAGGCGGGCGATATCGCCCACCCCGTCTCCCACACGGTCTCGCCCCGCCAGGACCGCTCCCAGAAGCCGATCGAGCCCGCGGTGGCCCCGTCGGCCGCCGACACCACCCGGTACATCCGCCCGGCCGGCAGTTCCAGGTAGCGCCGGTGGCGCTCGGCGAGCTTCTCCTCACTCTCCGGACCGCCCAGGTGCGCGGTCATCTCGGGGCTGTTGTGCAGCCGCAGCAGCCACAAGTCGTCCTCGCCCCAGGGTTCCAGCCGTACCGCCGTCTTGTCCGTGCCGCCGTCCGTCTTCTCCATTCCGCCACCGTAGGACAGGGGTCTGACAACGGGCCGCGACCGGCGATTTCTCGAACGGATGAGCCCACCGAAGCAAGTCGCGACCCAAAATCGAACAGGCGTAGCATTGCGCCGTGGCTACGCCCTATGACTTCCCGAGTGACCTCCTCGCCGGCCAGGAGGAGCTGCATCAGGTCCGGGCCGAGCTGGCCGCCCTGCTGAAACGGCTGCCGTGGTCGGTCGAACCGCTGGACGGGTTCAGCGACGACGGCGGCTGGCGCAAGGTGGAACGCCCCGCCTCCCCCGGCTGGACCGCCGACGAACAGGCCGAGGTGGAGAAACTCCGCCGCCGCGAGCACGAGCTGGCGGTGTTCGTCACCACCCACCGGTACTGGTCCGAGTTCACCGGCACCGACGCCGTCACCGCCCGCAGCCGGCTCAAGCACGCCCACGAGAACACCGGGCCCGCGGGCGGGGGCGGGGACGACGGCGCGTGATCCGCCGCGGCCCGGCCCTGGCCCGCCGCACCGCTCCCCGGGGCGCACAACGGGTTTGCGGGGCAGTCCCCCTGGCAGGGTAGGCTGTCCACTCGTCCCGGGTGCGTAGCTCAGGGGTAGAGCGCCTGCCTTACAAGCAGGATGTCGGCGGTTCGAAACCGTCCGCGCCCACCGGTCGCGACACGCGAGCGAAGGCCCAGGTCCACGGGGTGCCCCCGAGGACCTGGGCCTTCGGCGTCCCCGGCGGCGCACGCACCGGGCACACGGGGGTTTTCCCCACCCCCGATCCGCCGGTGCACCGGATTCTCCGCCCCGCCCGCTCCCCCTACGGTCGATGGTGACCACAGCGGAAGACACCCACCGCAACCGTCCGCGTCAGCCCGTACCGGCCTGTCCCAGGGGGAGACCGTCATGTCCCGAACCGTTCCCGTCCGTGCCGCCGCCGTCACCGGCGTGGTCGCGGCCCTGCTCGCCACGGCGACCGCCTGCGGGGGCTCTGCCGGGGACGACAAGGACCCCGACCACCGCTCTTTCGCCCTGCACGGCCGCACCCTGACCGTGGACTCCGACGACTCGGCGCTGGAACTCGTCGCCGCCGACGACGTCAAGGCGCGCACCGTCCGGGTCACGCGGTGGTTCAAGGGCCATGTGCTCGTGGGCGACGACCCGCGGGTGACCTGGTCGATGAAGGACGACCGGCTGGTGCTGCGCCTGAAGTGCTCCGGGATCGTCGCCGACTGCGACGCAAGGCACCGGATCGAGGTGCCGCGCGGCGTCACCGTGAAGGTGCGGGAGAAGGACGGCAGCGTGCGGGCGCACGGCTTCGAGGATCCGCTGGACATCCGCACCTCGGACGGGTCCGTGCGCGTCACCGGCAGCACCGGACCGCTGGAACTGCGCACCCACGACGGCTCCGTGCGGGCGGAGGTCTCCTCGCGCCGGGTGCGGGCCACCACCGCCGACGGCTCGGTCCACCTCGACCTCGGCGCCGTGCCCGACCTGGTCGACGCGCACACCTCCGACGGCTCCGTCACCGTGGCGCTGCCCCGGGCCCCGTACCGGGTGACGGCGAAGACCCACGACGGCTCCACCCATGTGTCGGTGCCCCGCGACGGCTCCAGCGCCCACGTCGTGTCCGCGCGGACCGCCGACGGAAGCATCACGGTGCGTACGGCGAACTGATCGGCCCGTGTGTTCGTCCTGCACAGGTGGGAGAATGATTTCCACGCTGATTCCACGCGGGGCGGACGACGGCACGGGGAGAGGGATGACGGCCACACCGGCGGCAGGGGCGACACCGCCCACTCCGGCCACTCCTGCCACGCGGACAGGACCGGCCTCCCCACCGCCACCGGCCACCCCGACCGCACCGGCCACGGTCACGGCAGCGGCCACCCCGGCCGCAGCCACCACGGCCACGGCCACGAAGGCACCGGCCGTCCCGACCCCACCGGTCACGGCCCCGGACACGACGGCATCCGCCGCACCGGCCACTGCGCGGCGACCGGCCGCCGGCCCGGCAGGACCGGCCCCCGCGGGGAAACCAGCCACCCCGGCAGGACCGGCCGCCCCGCCACAACCAGCCACCCCGCCCGCGCCCCGCCCCTCCCGCCGGCCGCGCGCGGCCTCCCCGCGGTCCCGCTCCGGGGCCCGGCCCGCCGGTGACGTCCTCGCCCTCGTGGCGCTGCCCCTGTTCGCCGTGCTCGCGCTGCCCGGCGCCTTCGCCGGGGGCGGCACCCGGCGCTGGTTCGGCGGCCGGGCCGAGAGCCAGCGGGCCGAGGCGCAGGCGGCCAAGGACGCGGCGGCGTCAGCCTTCTACGAACTGGACACCGCCCAGCGCGACCTGCGGATCTCGATGGAGACCATCACCGCCGTCGACGCCTCGCCGGCCGCCCGCCGCGCCGTCGCCGACTTCGAGGCGCTGGGCCTGCGGATCGACGAGGCCAGCCGGCGCTACATCCAGGCCGTCGACGCGACCGACCTGGACCGCGACGACCTGGAGGCCTCCGCCGCCGCCCGGGCCCGCGCCGACCTGACCGCCGCGAAGGACGAACTGCTGAACGTCAAGCGCGAGCTGGACCGTTTCAGCAGTGGGCTCGGGCCGCTGCTCGGCAAGGCCGAGACCCAGCTGGCCCGGCTCGCGCCCGCCGTCGAGCGCGCCCGGCAGGCGCTGCTGGCCGCCAGCAGCGCGCTGGACGCGACCCGTGGCGCGGGGCTCAGGGCGGACGACCTCGCGGCCCGGCTGGCCGCGCTCGCCCCCGAGCTGACCAAGCTGAACCAGGGGGCGGGGCAGCACGGCGTGCAGGCGACGCTGGAGCGGGCCGAGCGGGTGTCGCGGGAGGCGGAGGCGATCCGGGCCGAGGCCGGGCGGCTGCCGGAGAAGGCCGCCGAGATCGACCACCGGCTGGTGTCCCTGCGCACCCGTGCGCAGGCGCTCACCACCCGCAGCGGCCAGGTGGAGCCGGTCCTCAGCGAGCTGCGCCGGCGGTTCACGGCCGCCTGCTGGCAGGACCTCCAGCACGTCCCCGAGCAGGCCGCGCAGAACGTGCGGCAGGCCGAGGCGAGGCTGAAGGAGGCGCAGGCCGCCCGGGACGCGCAGCGCTGGCCGGACGCGACCGCGCTGCTGTCGACGGTGCGGGCGCTGCTGAACACCACCGACGAGGCGGTCTCGGCGGCCGGGGACCGGCTGGCCCGGCTGAACGCCGTGCAGAAGGACCCGCAGGGAGAGATCGAGAAGACCCGGTTCGCGATCCGGGACGCGCAGCGGCTGGCGATGACGGGCCGTACGACGCCGGATCCGCGGCACGCGCGTCCGCTGGACGACGCGGTGGCCCGGCTGGAACGGGCGGTCACGGGCCTGGAGGGCCGCCATCCGGACTACTGGCACTTCCTGACGGAGACCGACGCGGTCCGGCGGACGGCGGCCCGGGTGGTGTCGCAGATCCGGGAGGAGCGGGGAGCCGGTCACTGAGGCCGGGGCCCGCGGTGGCCCGGCCCCCGCTCCGTTAACGCACCGGCAGCGGTCACGTGCGGTAGGCGTAGTAGTACGCGTTCGGGTACGACGCGATGAGGCTCGCCACCGACCTGTTGTAGGTGTTGGTGGAGTGGTACGACACGTACGGCACGCCCTGCGGGCTGCGGTAGGTGACGATCATGGAGTGGTCCTTGGACCCGTCCCGGTTGAAGTCCACCTGGAGCACGTCACCGACGTCCATCTGGTAGACGTACGGCAGGCTGGTGACCCGCTTGGAGGACAGGGCGAACCAGGAGAACTCGTTGACCCCGACGAACGAGTCCGACTGGATCTCGTTGTTGCCGAACCACTTGTGGAAGTCGGTCGTGTAGCCGGGGACGTGCTTCCAGCCGCCGGCCTTCAGGGACTGGCTGACGAAGTTGGTGCAGTCGCCGCCGGCCCCCTGCCCGTTGAAGTTCGGGTAGTCCGGGTTGTAGTTGCTCCAGTACTTCTTCGCGTACGCCGCCATGGCCTGGTAGTCGTACGTGCCCGAAGTGAGGTTCTTCTTGTTGGCCGGGGCGCTCTTCGCCGTCGACGAGCGCGGCGCGTCCGGCGGGTTGCCGTCGTCGGCGGCCGTGGCGGGCTTCGCGGCCGGCGGGGCGGCGGGCTGGTTCACGGCCACGCCGTCGTCGGTGTCGCGGATGCCGGTGAGCTGCCAGTTGCCGTGCTTGTCGGCGTGGAACGACAGTTCGTGGTGCGCCTGGAAGCCGGTGTTCTTCGGCTCGTTGCCGCGGACCTTCTCGTAGGTCAGGGTCGTGCTCTCGGTCACCGCGACCTTGGCGTCGTGGCCCTTGACCTGGGTGGCGTCCAGCGTGACGGTGGTGCTGCCCGCGCTGTACTTCTCGCCGAGCTTCTCCAGGCGGTCCTTGCGGCCGCGCAGTTCGGACAGCGCGGAGTCCTCGTGGTGGGACTGCGTGCCGGACATGCGGACCTTGCCGGAGAAGCGCGAGGACAGCCGCTCGTGGTGCCCCTTCTTCCCCTGCGCGCCGCCGGTGCCGCCGTCGACCAGGGCCTGGGTGCGGTCGGTGAAGACCGCGTCCGCGAGCTTCTGGAAGGTGGCCTTGGTGGCCGCGTCCACCGTCGGGTCGTCGGTGACCGCCGCGCCCGCGCTCCAGTTGGGCACCAGGGCCACGCCCGCGACCACCGAGGCGGCAGCGGCGGTGACTATGGTGGCGCGACGCCGCTTACGGCTCAGTTTTCTGGATTTCAATGATGTTCCCCTCTACGCCGGTACACCTACCGGGCGGTCGCATCTTCGCATGACACGCGCGCCGGTTGTGAAGAGGGTGTGCGCAAGTGCAACCAAGGGGTTACCGGGCTCACTTGACCACCGAGGACCAGTCGGGCGACTGCGCCGGATCCAGTCCGCGCAGGGCCTGCAGCGTCTCGGGCTTCTGCACGTCCATCCAGTCCGCCAGCTCCTTGAACGACACGCACTTGACGCCCTCTTTGGTGCAGACGTTCTTGATGACCTGGTCGATGGACTTCATGTAGATACCGCCGTTCCAGTCCTCGAAGTGGTTGCCGATGAACAGCGGCGCCCGGCTGCCGTAGTAGGCACGGTTGAAGCCCGCCATGTAGGAGTCGACGGTCTGCTTCTCCCACTGCGGGTACTTGGCGGGGTCGCCCTTGGTCTCGCCCTCGGACTGGTTGTAGAGGAAGTTGAAGTCCATGGACAGGCCCTGGTACTTGCCGGACTCGTAGGGGAGCATCTGGAGCGGGAAGTCCCAGATGCCGTTCTTCTTCGTGGGCCAGATCTGGAAGTCACCGGGCGAGGAGGCGTCGTAGCGCCAGCCGTAGTCCTTCATCGCCTTCAGCAGGTTGGGCTGGCCCTCCAGGCAGGGCGCACGGCCGCCGGTGACCTCCTTGCGGAAGTCGAAGGGCAGCGGCGCGACGTCCTTGAAGCCGGTGTTGGTCTTCCATTTCTCCACGAAGTCGTAGAACTGGTCGATCTCGCTCTTCCACTCCTTGACGCTCCAGTCGCCGCCGCCCTTGGAGCCGCAGAAGTGGCCGTTGAAGTGGGTGCCGATCTCGTTGCCCTGCTCGTAGGCGAGGCGCAGTTGCCCCAGCGTGTCGCGGATGTGCTCGTCGGTGGCGTAGTCGATGGCGGCGTCACCGGGGTTGTGCATCGGCGGGTGGTAGAGGCTCTTCTTGCTCTTGGGCAGCAGGTAGATGCCCGTGAGGAAGAAGGTCATGTGGGCGTTGTACTCCTTGGCCAGCTCCCGGTAGTGCGAGAACAGGTGGTCGCTGCCCTCCAGCGCGCCGTCCCAGGAGAACACCACGAACTGCGGCGGTTTCTCGCCCGGTTTGAGCGGTACGGGCTTCAACTCGCCCTTCTGCGGCCCGGTGTAGGAGGTGGAGCCGTCACCGAGGACCTTGACCTTGCCGTCCCACTCGGGCTCCTTGCTCCCCGTGGGCGAGGGGGCGGGGGCGGGGCTCTTGCGGGCGGTGCCCTTCACGCCGTCGGAGGCGGTCGGCGTGGTGGAGTCGGGGCGGGTCAGGGCGAGGAAGCCGGCCACCACGGAGGCGACGACCAGGAAGGCGGCCAGGGTGATGAAGTGCGGTCGGGAGGGGCGGCGGCGCGCGGGGGCCTTGCGACGGCGGCCGGGGGGCGGCTTCATGGGCGGCTCGAATCTGCGTGGGGAGGGCTGCGGGAGGCTGGCGCGGGCTCCGCCGGGCGGGGGACGCCGGCAGCGGGGGCGGCTCACGAGACGGGTCAGCCGAGTGGCTTCATGGCACCCTCCCAGATGGCGTACGGGACGCTGCCGGTTCCGGTGGTGTCGATCCCCTTCAGCGGCAGCGGCTCCAGGCTCTTGGCCAGGTCCATGCGGTAGAGGACGACCGCCGTGGTCACCTTCCGGGCGCTGCCCACGTACCAGGCGGCGGTGTCGTCCTCGGTGGTGCCGGCCTTGCCGGTGACCCGGGCCGCTGCCGGCGCCGCCCCGGGGTGGGCGGTGCGGAAGGCGTCGGCGAGCGCGTCGTCGACCTGCTGGGCGACACGGGTGCTGACCGCCTGCCCGCTCAGCGGGCGGTCCACCGGCACGTCGGAGCCGTTGCGGGTGATGCGCAGCACCGAGTACGGCTCGGTGTGCACGCCCGCGGCGTCGAAGGTGGCGTAGCCGCTGGCCATGCGGATGGCGCTGGGCCGGGCGTTGCCCGTGGACAGGGCGGGCACCTGCGGTCCCACGCTGGAGGACAGCAGCCCGGAGGCGACGGCGGTCTCCTTGACCTTGTCCAGGCCGGTGTCCATGCCGAGCTGCATGAACGGCGTGTTCACGGACTGCGCGAGCGCCTTGCGCAGGGTGACGGGGCCGAAGGACTTCTTGCCGTCGTTGTGGGCGGCCACCTTGCGGCCGCTGCGGTCCCAGTAGGGGCCCTCGGGTGTGTGGACGGGCACGGCGTCGTCCCCGTCGTAGACGGTGTCCGGGGAGATCGGCACGCGGGGGGCGTCGCGCTGTTTGACGACACCGTGCTCCAGGCCGGCCGCGTAGACGAACGGCTGGAAGGCCGAACCGGCCGGGACCGTGGCGGCGTTGGACTCGTTGTAGCCCTGCGTGCGGTGGTCGGGGCCGCCGTAGACGGCGACGATCCGGCCGTCGGCGGCCACCGAGGCGGCGCCGTAGTGCGCGGTCTTCGTCGTCTTCGGGGCGCTCTCCCGGGCCTTCTTGCGGGCCTTGGTGACGACGTCGGTGAGGGCGGTCTCCCGCTTGCGGTCGAAGGTCGTGTAGATCTGGTAGCCGCCCAGGTCGAAGTCCTTGTCGGACAGGTGCGCGGTGTCCTTGGCGTACTGCGACGCCAGTTCGACCAGGTAGTCGCTCTGCCGGCCGGTGTCGGAGAGCGGGTTGCGCTTGAGCGGCTCGGGGAACGTCGTGTACTTGGCGCGCTCGTCCTTGGACAGCTTGCCGATCTTGACCATGCGGTCCAGGGTCCACTTCCAGCGCTTGACGGCGCGGGCGTGGTTCGAGGGGCCGAGCGTGGGGTCGTACAGGCCCGCGCCCTTGAGCAGGGAGGCGAGGAACGCGGCCTCGCTGGCGTTGAGTTCGCTGACGTCCTTGCCGTAGTAGGCCTGGGCGGCGCGCTGGATGCCGTAGGTGCCGCGGCCGAACCAGCTGGTGTTCAGATAGCCCTCGAGGATCTTGTCCTTGCTCATCTTGTTGTCGAGCTTGAGGGAGATCATCGCCTCGGTGAACTTGCGGCTGACGGTCTGGTTCTGCGTCAGGTAGACGTTCTTGACGTACTGCTGGGTGATGGTCGAGCCGCCCTCGGTGTCGCCCTTGCCGACGGTCCGCCACAGGGCGCGGGTGATGCCCTTGAAGGAGATGCCCGGGTCGCTGTAGAAGCTCTCGTTCTCGGCGGCGAGCACCGCCCAGCGGACGTCCTCGGGTATGTCCTTCAGCGGCATCGCCTGGCGCTGCACCCAGCCGGTGCGGGCCATCGGGGTGCCGTCGGACCAGAAGTAGACGTTGTCCTGCTGGGTGGCGTACGAGTTCAGGTTCTCCGGTATGTCCGTGGCGGCGTAGGCGACGACGAGGAAGAGGGTGGTCAGGCCGATGCCGGAGAAGGCCAGGCCGATCCACTGCCGCCAGGAGGGCATCCAGCGGCGCCAGCCGGTGCGTCCGCGGCGCGGGTAGACCGGTTTGAGCTTGCGGGCCCAGGGCGCGAGCACCGCGAGGAAGGGGGCCAGGCGCCGGGCGAGGGGGCCGGTGAGGCGGGTGACGGCGTGCGGCAGGATGCGCGGCCGGCTCGGCTTGCGGCGACCGGCCCGCCGCCGGGGCGTGCGGGCGCCGTCCGAGGCGCGGGACGCCTCGGACGCAGGGGACGCCTCCGAGGCGCGGGTCGGGTCCGACGCGCTCGGACCGGAGGCGCGGGTCGGGTCCGACTTCGGCCGGAACACGCGCAGTTGCATGGTCTCGTGCAGCTGCGGCTCGTCCGTCTCCCGCGTGCCCCGGCCGTCCGTCTCCCGCGTGCCCCGGCCGTCCGTCTCCCGCGTGCCCCGCTCGTCCGTCTGCCGCCGGCGCGGCTCGCCGGATTCCCGCTCGCTGCGCTCCCGCGGCCGCCTCGGGCGTCCGGGCAGGCGCGCGCGCAGGGCGTCGACCTTCAGCTGCATCGTCTCGTCCGGGCGCGGGACGGCGCCGGATTCCCGCCGTGCCGCGCGCTCCTCGCGGCGCAGCGCGTCGACGTTCAACTGGACGGTCTCGTCCGCGCGTCCGCGCGTCCCGGACCCGTCCCCTCCGGTGTCCGGCGCGTCCGGGGCACTGCCCGGCCCGGCGCGGCGCGCCCGGGGTGGGCGGCCTTCCTCCGGAAGGCCCTCCCCCTGCCCTGCCTCGCTCACGACTGCGTCTCCCTCCGCACCCCGTGTTGCTCGCGCGGGTCGACACAGCCGCCGCAACCGCGGCCGCCTGCCCCCTCACTCCCAGCCGCTTCGCGGCTCTCACGGCGAGACAAAATTATCAGCCGTCTTTTCAATTCCTCCGCATGAGAACGGGACAGAAGCGAACACACAAGAATCACCAAGCTCTGTGTCTCCGGTCACGCCCGTCGGGGCCTGTCCTAACCTGGACGCATGCCTCGCTACGAGTACCGCTGCCGCAGTTGCGGCGACACCTTCGAACTGAACCGTCCCATGGCGCAGTCCGCCGACCCGGCGACCTGCCCCGCCGGGCACGACGACACGGTCAAGCTGCTGTCCACGGTCGCCGTGGGCGGCTCCGCGAGCGCCCCGCGCGCCCAGGGACCGGGCGGCGGGGGCGGCTGCTGCGGCGGGGGCTGCTGCGGCTGAGCGGGGCGGCCGGCCGGGCGGCGTCCGCACCCGCCCGGCCCGCGTCAGCGCGGTGCGGCGGCCGCCGCGACGAACTCCCGTACGATCCGCTCCCCCGCCAGCACCCCGCGCTCGGGCAGCGCGCTGATGCCGGGCGCCGTCCAGCCCGTCTCCGCCAGTTCCCCGTGGCCCGGCCGCCAGCCGCGGTCCACGGCCAGCAGCAGGTCGGCGTCCAGCAGCGCGTCGCCCGCCCCGAGCACCAGGCCGGCCCCGGTGCGGCGGGCGACCTCGCGGACGGCGGCGCCCTTGGTGAGCGGCTCGGGGACGGCGTAGACCTTGCGGCCCTGGAGCGAGACCTTCCAGCCGCGCTGCCCGGCCCACGCCACCAGTTCCTTCACCCACTGCTCGGGCAGCAGCTCGCGCTCCACGACGAGATAGGCGAACAGGTCCTCGGCGGTGCGGTGCTTGCGCACCCACGCCGGGTCGGCGGTCCGCAGCAGGTGCTCGCGCACCTCGTCGAGCGGCGCGCACTCCTCGGCCAGCCGGCCGGTGACCTGCCGGTGCCAGTCCTGGTCCGCGACACCGTCGACCAGCAGGTGGCCGCCGTTGGCGCAGACCGCGTAGGCCGGGGCCGGGCCGGGGAGGCGGACGCGCAGGTACTGCTCGCGGGTGCGGGTCGTGGCCGGTACGAACAGCGCCGTGTCCGCGAGGTCGCCGAGCAGCCCGGCCGCGGTCTGCGTCATGAACGACAGCGGCCTTCCCTCGTACACCTCCACGCACAGCAGCCGCGGTGCCCGCTCGTCCGGGACGGTCAGGGCCAGCGCCCCGGCGGAGTAGATGAGCGTGCGGTCGAGGTCGCTGGCCACCAGTACCGGCATCAGAGCGCCACCGCCTTCCCGTCGGCGCCGGTCGCCCCGCGCGTGAAGCGGGGGTGGATCAGTCCCACGCAGGTGTACGGCAGCGCGGCCACCTCCTCGACGGGCACTCCTCGTTGCCCGGCCAGCAGGCGCACGTGGTCCAGGTCCGCGCCGGCCCCGGCCCGCGCCAGGATCTTCCACGGCACGCGGCGCAGCAGTACGCGCGTGGTCTCGCCGACGCCCGGCTTGACCAGGTTCACGTCGTGGATGCCGTACTCCTCGCTGATCCGCTCGACCGCCGCCCAGCCCGCCCAGGTCGGTGCGCGGTCGCCGGCCAGCAGTTCCTTGACGGTCACCTCGACGGCGTCGGTGACCTCACCGAAGCGGGCGGCGACGGTGTCGAGGAAGACGTTCGACAGGTCGGCGCCTGCCAGGTCCCGGTAGAACTTCGCGCCGTGGAAGTCGCGCGGTCCGACCAGGTCGGCGCGGAGCACGGTGCGCGAGACGAGCCCGGACACGGTGGAGTTGAGGCAGGCGGAGGGGATGAGGAAGTCCTCCCGGGTGCCGTAGGTGCGTACGCACGAGCCCGGGTCGGCGAGCACGGCGATCTCCGGGTCGAAGCCGGTGGCGCCGCCCGTCTCCTCGAACGCGCGGATCGCCTCGGCCAGTTCCCGGGTGATGGCGCCCTTGCCGGTCCAGCCGTCGACGAAGACGACGTCGGCCGGGTCGTGGTGGGCGGCCAGCCAGCGCAGCGCGTTGGCGTCGATGCCCCGGCCGCGCACGATCGAGACGGCGTAGTGCGGCAGTTCGAGTCCGTGCCGGAAGGCGGCCCAGCGGCGCATCAGCACACCGACGGGCGTTCCGGCGCGGGCCAGGGAGACCAGGACCGGGCGGGGGGAGCGCTCGGCGAGGACGAGTTCGGTGACCGCGCCGACGGCCTGGGCGAGCCGGCCCGCCGAGGCGCCGAGGGCCGCGTGGAACAGCTCCTGGTACTGGTCGCTGGGCTGGTACTCCACCGGCAGGGACTCGGCGTAGTGGGCGCCGCCGCTCTGGATGGCCTCCTCGCGCTCCTCGGTCGGCGCCTCCAGGGTGACGTCCGAGAGGTCCTGGAGCAGCCAGCCGACCTCCTCGGGCGCGTACGAGGAGAAGGCGGGGCCGCGCAGGGGCTCGGGCAGCATGGGGGGACTTTCCTGACTCTCCCGGGCGCCCCGGGCCGGCCGGGGTTCCTGCGCGAGGGCGGGGACGTAGGACGGCACGACCGTGAGCAGGACGTGCGGGGTGTGGGCGGCGAGGCGGGCCGGCAGGCCGCCGGGCGCGTGCAGGGACGGGGTGTCGGCGGCCGAGTCGACGACGACGATGACGGCGTCGAAGCCGGCGTCCGCCACGTTGTAGGCGTAGCGCTCGCCCGGGCCGTCGGCCGGGTCGTCGTGCGCGGGGAAGACCAGGCGGCTGCGGATGGCGTAGCCGGGGTCGTCGACGGCGAGGACGGGTGAGCGGGTGGTGGTGGAGAAGCGCACCTCGGCGCCGGTGGTCCGCTCCAGCTCGTGGGCGAGCCGCAGCGGCGCGTACATCAGTTCCTCGCAGCCGAGGACCAGGATCCGGCGGGCGCCGGGGGGCAGGGCGCGGGCGAGCCGGTCCGCCATGGCGGGCAGGGCGCGCTCCAGCCGTTCGCGGTGCGCCGGGGTGAAGCCGTGCCGGGCGCCGTCCGGCAGGCCGCGGGGCCAGTCCAGGCCGACCCGGACGACCTGGCCGGGCGGGTGCGGGGCGGGGGACGCGGCGGGCTCCTGCGCGTGCGGCGCCGCCTTCTCGTACCGGGCGACCAGTTCCTGCCCCTTCGCCAGGACGCCCTCGGGGAGGCGGACCGTGCCCGAGGCGGCGGCGACGAGGTCGACGCGGGCGCCGATGGCGCGGGCGAAGTCGTCCAGGCGGGCGGTGTCGGCCGCCGAGCGCATGTCCACCAGGGCGACCACCACGTACCGCGTGCGCGGGTGGCGGGCGTGCAGGTCGCGGATGGTGTTCAGGACGGTGCTGCCGGTGGAGAACTCGTCGTCCACCAGCACCAGCGGGCCGCTCGTGGCCAGCAGCCCCGGGTCCTCCGGCAGCAGCAGGTGGGAGGTGGCGTGCGAGTGGGACTCCTCGAAGCCGCCGGCCGGCCGCACGCCGGGGACGGGCCTGCGGGTGGAGTGCAGGTAGGGGACCGCTCCCAGGCCGTCGGCGACCGAGTGGCCCAGGCCGGTCGCGGTCTCCGCGTACCCGAGGACGACGGCGCGGGCGGCCTCGTCCTCGCCGAGCAGGTCCCGGACGCGGCGGCCCAGGGCGAGCCCGTGCCCGTAGACCACCGACGGCGACTGCGGTACGTGCTTGCCGAGGACGTGGGAGACCAGGAGGTGGGCGCGCTTGGGGTTGCGGCGCAGCGCGAGACCGAGCAGGCCGGTCAGTTCACCGCCGCCCACCAGTTCCACGCCGAGCCGCTCGGCGACCCAGGTGCCGGACCATATGCCGTCGTGCACTGCCTTGTTCATGCGTTCCTTGGGGTGGGGGCGGGGCCGGGGAGGCCGGGGCGGGCGGCGGTCAGGGGGCGGCCGGTCCGCCGGGGATGCCCGCGGCGAGCAGTTCCACGAAGCCGACGTCCTCACGGGCGACGCCGAAGACCTCGGCGCGCAGCAGGGTCCGCTCGGCCCAGGCGCGGTGCGGCTTCACCTCGTTCATCTTGTTGGTGTACGCCGACCTGAGCACGCCCCCGCCGCCGCGCTCGGGCCGCAGGATGTCCGCCGCGTCGCTGTACTCCTCGTGACTGACGACGGACAGGGCGTGCACGGGGAGCACGTGCGAGGGGTGGATGCAGGTCTTGCCCAGCAGCCCGTTGGCCTGGTCCAGGGAGATCTCCCGCAGCAGCCCGTCCATGGCGTGCTCGATCAGTGTCTCGCGCAGCCCGGCCGCCTGCACCTCAAGGAAGGGGCTCTGCCGCAACTGCGGCTTGAACATGCGCTCCTGTGCCCGGAAGTACTCCCACACCGGGCCGGTCACGGTGAACCCGGTGCCGTCGGCGCGGCCGAGCATGTTGACGACGTCGGCGATGACGGAGGCGACGATCTGGACGTCGTAGGCCGTCATGTCGGGGGCCCGGCGCAGCCCGTAGGAGGAGCAGAAGTCGGTGACGCCCAGGCGCAGGGCGAGGACCCGGTCGCGGTACTTGTCGACCGCGCGGAAGATCCCCTCCAGGGTCTCCACCCGGCTCTCCCGGTAGAGCAGTTCGGGCGACTCCAGGACGGGCATGGCGAACAGCCGCCGTCCGCAGGCCGCCTCGGCGGCCTGCACCGCCTCCAGGAACGGCAGTCCGCGGTCGCCGGTGAACTTCGGCAGGACGAATCCGGACAGCAGCCGGACCGCGGGTCCCAGGCGCCGCACCAGGTCGGGTATCTGCCCGGCGGTACGGACCCGGACGAACAGCAGCGGGAGCGTCACGGGCGCGGGGAGCGCGGCCAGGGCCGCGAACTGCCGCACGAGGTTCGCCTCGCCCTGCTCCACCTCCGCGTCGTCGATGGAGTCCTCCAGGCACAGCACCATGGAGACCACGCCGCGGGCGGCCTGCTTGACGACGTCGTCGGCCAGGCGGAGGCGGGTGGCCGGGCTGTAGAGGGTGGCGCCCAGGGCGGCGGAGAGCAGCCGCGCCGGCGAGTCGGCGGTGAACTCCCCCGGCTCCCGGTGGAAGAGGCGCTGACGCACCTGCGGAGCGAGGTGCCCGAAATGACGCATGTAGCTCCCTCGTGGTGGCGCGCGACGTGGAAAAGGTGGCCGGTAATAGTACGTACGAGTCGGTGTCGGTGGTTCCCGGGGGGCATGAACTTCTGGTAACGGGGCGGGGGCGGCCGTGCGGTGTCCGGGCCGCGTTGTCGTGACCAGGACCGAGAGGGCAGGATGACCGCATGACGCGCGCGATGCTGAAGGGGTCGAACGTCCCGCTGGAGGCCGCCACGGTACGGGCCGTGGTGCGGTGGACGCCCGGCCAGGGGGTGCCGGACGTCGACGCGTCGGCGCTGCTCCTCGGCCCCGGCGGCCGTGCCCGCTCCGACGAGGACTTCGTCTTCTACAACCAGCCGCGGCACCCGTCGGGGAAGGTCTGGCGGCTGGGCAAGCGGCGGACCGCCCAGGCGCTGACCGACACGATCCAGACCGACCTGCTCGGTGTGGAGCCGGAGGTGAGCCGGATCCTGCTGGTCGCCTCGGCGGACGGCGTCGCCTTCGAGCGGGTGCGGGAGCTGAGCATCCTGCTGTACGACGCGGCGGTGGCCGACGCCGAGCCGCTGGCGTCCTTCGACATCAAGCCCGAGACCGGCCAGGAGACCGCGCTGATCTGCGGTGAGCTGTACCGCCGGGGCGAGTCGTGGAAGTTCCGCGCGCTGGGCGAGGGCTACTCGAACGGGCTGATGGGGCTCGCGACGGACTACGGCATCTCGGTCGACGAGACGGAGGAGTCCGCCGGGAGCGCCGGCACGGACGGCACGGCGGTGGGGGCGGCGCCCTCGGCGGCCCAGCCGCTGCCGCCCGAGCAGCCCCCCACGTACGCGTATCCGCGGCAGCCGCAGACGCCGCCGGCCACGGCGCCGCAGCCGGCCTACGGGTATCCGCAGCCGGCGTACGGCTTCGGCGCGCAGCCCACGGGGGCACCCTCCGGGCAGGGGTACCCGCCGCCGGTGGCGGCGGTCCCCGACCCGGACTTCCGGCTGCCCCCGCAGGGGCCGCAGTTCATCGGACGGTGACCCGCCGGTGAACCGCGGCCCCGGCGCTCACGCCGTCCGGGCGAGCGCCGCGAGCAGCCGGACCATCCGCTCCAGCGCCTCGGTGTACGCGCGGTAGTCGTTCACCAGCCGCGCCTCGTCCGCCCCGTGCGGGGTGATCGCGTCGAGGTCCTGCCGGAGGGTCTCGGCCTCCAGGACCAGCGCCTCGGTGCCGGGCACCTCGGCGGCGCCGATCCGGCCGTCGTACACCCGTGTCGCGTACCCCGCGACGTACCCGTCGAGGTCGAGCAGGCGGGAGTTCCAGTCGCGCAGCGCCTCCTCACGGGGGTAGTCGGGGTAGGGCAGGGCCCGGAAGGCCTCGAAGGCCGCGCGGAACCCGGCTGCTGTGTCAGTCATGCCAGGTGACGATCTTCCCGTCCTTGGTGTAGATCCCCTCGCCGCCGAACAGGCCGCCGCGGATCTTCCACCCCATCTCGCCGTTCCTCAGCTTCCACGGGATGCGGTCCTCGGGCCTGGTCTTGTTCCAGAGATCCATCGCTTCCTTGGTGTACTCGGCGAGGGTCCTGCCCTTGCCGTGCTTGTCGAGATGGTAGACCGCGGTCTCCTCCGCGCTGCTGAAGGTCGCCTTGTCCCAGTGCTGGAGCGCGTCCGCGTCGGCCCCGCAGAACTTGCCCGCGTTGTGGACCAGCACCGCGGTGTCGCCGGCCAGGACGTAGTAGGTGTGCAGTTCCGCGACCGTCAGGTTGTAGACCCGCTGGTCGGGGGCGGTCCAGGCGCGGGTCGCCGTGATCCGCGCCCGCTTGCCGGCGTCGGTGCGCAGCCGCATGCCGGGGGTGAGCTGGTCCGCGTCACGCCAGGCGCCGCGGCCGTCGGCCACCCAGAAGGGGTGCTTGTCGGTGGTGACCACCGTGCCGCCGTGCCCGGCCGCCGACCGGCCGACCGTGACGTCGACGAGTGCCTTGCGCCCCCTGCCGGTGATGGTCGCCTCGACGGGCTCGGCCACCGTCCGCCCGGACTCCGGGTCGGTGGCCACCACGCGGTCGCCGACCCTGACGTCCTCGATGGGCTTGGTCCGCCGGCCGGCCAGCAGCACCCGGGTGCCGGGCGCGAAGCTGTTGCACGGCGACTTTCTCAGGAACTTGTACCTGAGAGCGTGCAGCGCGAGGTCCTTCATGCACGACGAGTCGAACTTGTCGAAGCACTTCTCGATCTCGTCGATGCCGACGTACCAGGCGATCAGGCGGTCCAGGTAGGTGGTGGTGATGCAGCCCATGCCACCGGCGCCGTCACCGCCGCAGACCAGGATGGTGTCGCCGGCCTTGATGTCGCCGTTGAAGGCGTGCTCCCTGCGGAACTGGAACAGCCGCTTCTCCAGGGCCTTGCGCAGTTCCTTGTCCGAGAGCGGTTTGCTCGGGTCCTTGGACTCCTCCTGGACCTGCGCCTTCAGCTCCGCCACGAGCTTGTCGGCGGCGATCTTCAGCGCCTCCGAGGAGGCCTTGGCCGCCGCCGCGGCGTCCTTGCCCGCGGCGCTCGCGGAGGCCGCGGCCTGGTACGCGGACGTGCTCGCCTGGGCGGAGTAGCCCGAGGCGACCGCCGCGGAGTGCTCCGCCTGCTGGGCGGAGTGGGCGGCCGACTGGGCGTCCTTCTGGGCCGAGGCCGCCGCGTCCCTGGCGGTCTTCGCGGACTCGGCGGCGCGGGTGGCGGAGGCCGCCGCGTCGTCGGCGGACTTGTCGGCCTGCGCGGCGTAGTCGGAGGCCTGCTCGGCCGAGTGCTTGGCCTTGTCGGCCCATTCCAGGGCCTTGGCGGCGTCCTTGCGGGCGTTGGCGGCCACGCGCTGCGCCTCGGCGGCGTCCTCGTGCGCGAGCGCGGCCGACTTGTAGGCGGCGCTCAGCAGGGTGTTGATCTCCGCGATGTGGGACGCGGCGTTGGCGTCACGCTGCCGCGCCCGGTACAGGCCCGTCTGGAGGAAGGACCGCAGGCCGGCCGGCGGCCCGGTCAGCGCCGCCTGCGCGGCGGCCTGGACCTCGGGCCCGCCGCTGGCCAGGGCCGCGGAGACGGCGACCCGGTCGTCGTCCTCGCGCGCCTTGTACTGGCCGCTCTCCAGGAACTCCTGGAGATCGGCGGCGGTGCCGTCCAGCGCCTTGCTGCCGGCGGCCTTCACGCCCGGGCCGCCCTCGGCCATGATCTTGCCGACGGCGATCCGGTCGTCGTCCTCCTTGCCCGGGTAGGCGCGGGTGCGCAGGAACTCCCGGACCTGGTCGATCGGCTTGTCCAGCACGTCCAGCGCGGCCTGCCGCTGCGCCGGCTTGTCGCTGGTCTCTGCGATGTTCGCCACGCTCACGCGGTCGTCCTGCTCCAGGGCGATGTCCAGCCCCGTGCGCACGAACTCGGCCACGTCCTCGTCGGTGCCGGTCACGGCCGTCTCGGCCGCGTCCTTCACCCAGGTGCCCCCGCTGGTGAGCAGGTTGACCGCGGCCTGGCGGCCCTTGGCGGCCGTGACCTGCGGGTCGGTGGAGGCGGCGGCGTCCTGCACGAGCTGCCGGGTCTCGGTGTCCAGCTGCTGGACCCGGCCCGCCTCCCACGCGGCCTGGGCGACCTGCGCCTCGTGCTCCTTGTTGGCCTCCTCCGCGGCGAGGACGTCCTCGTCCTGCTGCTCGGCGAGCCGCTCGGCGTCCGCCTTGCGGGCCAGGTCGGCCACGGTCGCCGCCTGGTCGGCCGCGGTCTGCGCGTCGTCGGCCGCCTTGCTCGCCTCGTTCGCCGCGTCCGTCGACGCTTGCGCGGCGTCCACCGCCTTGCCCGCCTCGTCGGCGGCCTTGTCCGCCGCCGTCGCGGCGGCCTCGGCGTGCGCGGCGGCGGCGTTGGCCGCGTCGCGCGACTGCCGTGCCGCCGTCGCGGCCTGGTTGGCGTTGGCCTGCGCGGCACCGGCCGCCCGGGTGGCCTGGTCGGCCAGCCGCTTGGCACGCGCCGCCGCCTGCTGCGCCTCGGTGCTCTTGGAACCGGCCTCACCGGCCCACCGGCCCGCGTCCGCGGCGGCGGCGGCCGCGGCAGCCGCGTTGGCGCCGGCCGACGCGGCGGCACCGGCCGCCTTCGCCGCGTTGTCCGCGGCGATACCCGCCTGGTCGGCGGCGTCCGCCGCCTTCTTGGCGCCGGATGCGGCCTTGCGCGCGTTCTCCGCCGCCTCGCGGGCCTGCTTCGCCTGGTTGGCGTCACCGGCCGCCGCCGCGGCGGCCGCCCGCGCCGAGGACGCGGCGCTGCCCGCGCGCGAGGCCGCGTACGCAGCCTGCGCCGCGGCACTGGCGGCCACCCGGGCCGCCCGGTTGGCCGCTGCCGCCGCCGACACCGCCGTACGGGCCGCCTGCGCCGCCCGGTCCGCCGCCGCCGCGGCGCGCGAAGCCGCGGCCGCCGCCTTCCCGGCGGACGACTTGGCCTCCAGCGCCTCCTGCGCGGCGACCTGGGCCGCCGCCTTGGCGGCCGCGGTGGCCGCCGCCGCCTTGGCCGCCTCCTCCTTGGCCTGGTCGGTCAGCTCCTTGGCCTGCTTCTGCGCGTGGTCCGCCAGGTCGGCCAGCTGGGCGACGGTCAGCGTCTCCTGGTCCCGGGCGGAAGCGACCTGCCACCCGTCGTCCAGGAACGCCTGCACGTCCTCCGGCGTCCCGTCCAGCGCCTGCTGCGCGACCTGCTTGACGTTCGGACCGCCCGCGGACATCAGCCGCAGGACCTGGATCCGGTTGTCGTCCTCACGGGGCCGGAACTGGCCCTTGTCGATGAACGCCTGCCAGTCGTCGGGCGTCCCGTTCAGCGCCGTGTTCCCCGCGGCCTTCACACCCGGACCGCCGTACGCCATGATCTGCGCGACCTGCACCCGCAGGTCCTCGTCGTACGGCGCCTCGAAGCCCTCGTCGAGGAACGCCTTGAGCTGGTCGGTCCCGCCGCTCAGCGCGGTGTTGGCCGCGGCCCGCACACCGGGGCCGCCGATGGCCATGACCTGGGCGACCTGCACCCGCAGGTCCTCTTCCTCCAGGACGGGCAGGTCCTTGCCCATGAACGTCTGGATGTCCTGGTCGGAGCCGACCAGGGCGGCCTCCGCCGCCCGCTTCACGCCCGGGCCCGCGGTCCCCCACACCTCCAGGACGTCCGCTCTGTCGTACGCCGGCGCGGTGTCGGCCGCCGCCGGGCGCAGATCCAGTCCCAGGAGCAGCGCCAGGGCCACGAGCGTCACCACGACGCCACGCCCGCCCGGCACAGCCCGGAATCCGGTTGCCAATGCCTTCTCCTTCTCCCTGACCGTCCACCGCGGTGTGCGGCGGACGGGCAGCGGTTCAGGGGGCTCGGCGGCGCGGCGCTTCCTGGAGGGTGCCCTTGCGGCCAGGAATCCGGTCGATCACCGACAGTCCGTGCGACACCTTGTGTGTTCCCCCGTGTGCGAACCGCTGTGACCCGCACCCCCCTGCCCCGACGTGCGCGAGCACACGGAAACAGGCACGACAAACTTGGTGATCATTACCTGCGCTTGATCATGTGCACAGCAACTTATCAGCCAGAACCGGCCATGCCATGACTGAATACGATCGGCAGCGGCGGCCTCGCGCCGCCTTCCGCGGGCGAGCGGACTCCAGCGGTCCGCCCGGGCCGAGGGCGGCCCGGCGGTCCTCCCCGGGGGCGCGGCCCAGCGGCCGTCCGGCCCGGCGCGGCCTAGCGGTCCGCCTTCGACTTGTAGCCCCTGCCCCACTGCAGTCCCCACCCGTAGAGCCGGTCCAGCTCCGACTGGAAGCCGTAGACGAACTTGACCTCGCGGCGGACGGTGAGTTCGCCCTTCACGTTCTCGATGAGGACGACCGCGCAGGAGCGGGCCTGGGGGTGGCGCTCGTCGAGACCGATCTCGATGCGCGGGCCGTTGCTCGGGTAGAGCGTGACGACCGCGTGGGTGCGGTCGAAGGCCGGGGTCTGGTCGTAGATGTAGACGAAGACCAGCAGCCGCCTGATGTCGTCGCGGTGGTCGAGGTTGACGTAGATCGTCTCACCGGAGGCGGAGCCGAACCGGTCGTCGCCGCTGAGCTTGACGTACGGCGGTGCGTTGACGTCGCCGAGGAGGCCGCCGAGGGGCTGGACGACGCCCTTGGTGCCGTCGGCCAGCTCGTACAGGCAGCCGAGGTCCAGGTCGACGTTGACCATCGACTGGCTGTGCCCGAGCACCTCCGGCGGCTTCAGCGCCCTGAAGGGGTGGCGCAGCAGGCTCTGCCGGGCGGCGCCGCCGATGTCCGAGGTGCGCATCCGCCAGTTCAGGTTGATGCGCAGGTTCCCGGTGGCCGCGCCCTGTCTGGTCAGCGACACCTGGCTGTGCCGTTTGGTCAGTTCGATCGCGTTGGACGCGGCGCTGCCCGAGTCGAACTCGGCCGGGCGTCCGCCCCGCAGACCGTCGAAGAAACCCATCTCCTGCCCCCACCTTCACCGCGTTCGGCCACCCCCGCACGCATGGAGCGGGACGGCCGGTGCGGAGACCACCCGGCCCGGCTCGCCGTGTGGTCCCGTCGGCCGCCCCGCTCAGAGCGTTCCCGTACCGGGTGGGGCGTCACACCCCGGACTCGACCTCAGTCTTCTCTCCCGAGCCCGCCGCTTTTCCCTCGGCGGCCTCCAGGGCCTTGTTGCGGCGGACGGAGGACCAGAAGGACCAGGCGATCAGGACGACACCGACCAGGCCGGTGATGACCTCGTTGATCTCGTACTGGATGGTGACCATGAGGATCACGGCCAGGGCGCCGATCGCGTAGTGGGCGCCGTGCTCCAGGTAGACGTAGTCGTCGAGGGTGCCCTGGCGGACCAGGTAGACGGTCAGGGACCGGACGTACATGGCACCGATGCCGAGGCCGAGGGCCATCAGGACGATGTCGTTGGTGATGGCGAAGGCGCCGATCACGCCGTCGAAGGAGAAGGACGCGTCCAGGACCTCCAGGTAGAGGAACATGAAGAACGCGGCCTGGCCGGCCAGCTTGACCGCCGAGCGCTGCTTGCCGCTGCGGGCGGCCTCTTCCTCCTCCTCGTGCTCACGCTCCTCCTCTTCCTCCAGCCGGTCCTCGAAGAACCCGGACAGACCGCCCACGATCATGTACGTGATCAGGCCGGCGATCCCCGCGATCAGGACCGTCTGCGCCTTGTCGGCGTGCGCACCGCCGTGCTGGTGGGCGTGGGTGGCGAAGGTGAAGGAGGTGATCAGCAGGACGATCAGGGAGATGCAGACCGACAGCATGTCGACCTTGCCGAGCTTGGCCAGCGGCCGCTCGATCCAGCGCAGCCACTGGATGTCCCGGTCCTCGAAGATGAAGTCGAGGAAGATCATCAGCAGGAACATGCCGCCGAAGGCGGCGATCGACGGGTGGGCGTCGGTGACCAGTTGCTGGTACCGGTCCTTGTCGTCGAACGCCAGTCTGACGGCTTCGAGGGGTCCCATCTTGGCGGTGATGGCGACGATGACCACGGGGAAGACCAGCCGCATACCGAAGACGGCGATCAGCACGCCCACCGTGAGGAAGATCTTCTGCCAGAAGGCATTCATCTTCTTCAGGATCCCGGCGTTGACCACGGCGTTGTCGAACGAGAGCGAGATCTCCAGGACCGCGAGGATCGCCACCACCCCGAAGGCGGTCCAGCCCCCGTAGAACACTGCCGCGATCAAGCCGAGCACGGTGATCGCGAACGACCAGCCGAAGGTTTTCAGAAGCACTGGCTACCCAATCCGTTGTGTACGGGTCTCCCCCGTCGCCGTACCCGGCTTTACGAAACGTTGACTCCGAAGTCTAGAGCGATGCCGCGCAGTCCGGACGCGTACCCCTGTCCCACGGCCCGGAACTTCCATTCGCCCTGGTAGCGGTAGAGCTCGCCGAAGATCATCGCCGTTTCGGTGGAGGCGTCCTCGCTGAGGTCGTAGCGCGCGAGTTCCTGCCCGTCGGCCTGGTTGACCACGCGGATGAACGCGTTGCTCACCTGCCCGAAGGTCTGCCCGCGCTCGTCGGCCATGTGGATCGAGACCGGGAAGACGATCTTCTCGCACTGGACGGGGACCCGGGAAAGGTCCACCAGGATCGACTCGTCGTCGCCCTCGCCCTCACCCGTGAGGTTGTCGCCGGTGTGCTCGACCGAGCCGTCGGGGCTGGTGAGCTGGTTGTAGAAGACGAACCACTCGTCGCCCAGCACCCGGTTGCCGGCGCCGCACAGCAGCGCGCTCGCGTCGAGGTCGAAGGGGGCTCCGGTGGTGGAGCGCGCGTCCCAGCCGAGCCCGACCATGACGTTGGTCAGGTTGGGTGCGGCCTTGGACAGGGAGACGTTGCCTCCCTTGGCGAGCGTGACGCCCATGATCTGGTCCTCCCCGTGGATGGTGCGTGTGTGGGTTCCTGCGCGTCCGGCGCCGCGCGAGAACGCGCGGCGCCGGACGGCGGGGGTGCTTCCTCGCTCAGACGTTGACGCCGAAGTCCTGGGCGATGCCGCGCAGGCCCGAGGCGTACCCCTGGCCGATGGCGCGGAACTTCCACTCCGCGCCGTGCCGGTACAGCTCGCCGAAGACCATGGCGGTCTCGGTGGAGGCGTCCTCGCTGAGGTCGTACCGGGCGATCTCCGCGCCGCCGGCCTGGTTCACCACGCGGATGTAGGCGTTGCGGACCTGGCCGAAGGACTGCTGGCGGTTCTCTGCGTCGTAGATGGAGACCGGGAAGACGATCTTGTCCACGTCGGCGGGGACGCCCGCGAGGTTGACCTTGATCACCTCGTCGTCGCCCTCGCCCTCACCGGTGAGGTTGTCACCGGTGTGCTCGACCGAGCCGTCGGGGCTCTTGAGGTTGTTGAAGAAGACGAAGTTCTGGTCGTTGCCGACCTTGCCCGCGTTGTTCAGCAGCAGGGCGCTGGCGTCGAGGTCGAAGTCGGTGCCGGTCGTCGTGCGGGCGTCCCAGCCCAGACCGACGAGGACCGCGGTCAGGCCCGGCGCCTCCTTCGAAAGCGAAACGTTGCCGCCCTTGCTGAGGCTGACTCCCACGAGTCCTCCATTGGTGTCCGGGGGCGGGGAGCCCCGTCGTGCATCGGATATGGGATCAACGTTTCGATCCTAGTGACGGGTTCCCGCCCCACGCAGGCCCTGTGGCCGAAGATTCCCAGGTGTCGGGTCTCCCGAACCCCCGGCCGGCGCACAGGACGGCTCACAGGCTGCCGAGCGCCTTCACGTACTCGTTCAGGTCGCGCGCGTCCGGCAGTGCGTTGACCACGGTCCACCGCACGACACCCTCCTTGTCGACGATGAAGGTCCCGCGCACGGCGCAGCCCTTGTCCTCGTCGAAGACGCCGTAGGCGCGCGACGTGTCGCCGTGCGGCCAGAAGTCGCTCAGCAGGGGGTACTCCAGGCCCTCCTGCTCGGCGAAGACACGCAGGGTGTGGATGGAGTCGTTGGAGACGGCGAGCAGCTGGGTGTCGTCGTTGACGAACTCGGGCAGGTTGTCGCGCAGTGCGCACAGCTCGCCGGTGCACACGCCGGTGAAGGCGAAGGGGTAGAAGAGCAGCACCACGTTCTTCTCGTCGCGGAAGTCGGACAGCCGCACGGTGCGGCCGTGGTTGTCCTTCAGCTCGAAGTCGGGTGCCTTGTCGCCGACCTGGATCGCCATCGTGCTGCTTCCCTTCGGTGGGGCTGTTCGGGTGAGACCACCCTACGCAGCGACCACCGCGGGCCTGCGGACGGGCCGACACGCGGCCGGCCCGTCCGGAGGCGCGCCCGGGCCCCGGACACGGGGTCCGGGGCGGGCGGGCGAGGGCTACTTCTTGGGCTTGGCGACCTTGGGCGTCAGCAGCCTGGTGCCGTTCCAGTCCTTGCCGACGCTGACGCTCTTGGTCTGCGACAGGCCGGCCGTCGTCGCGGCCTCGCCGATGTCACTGGGCTCGACGTACCCGTCCCGGCCGGTCTTCGGCGTCAGGAGCAGGATCACGCCGCCCTCCTCGAGGAACCCGAGGGCGTCGACCAGCGCGTCCGTCAGGTCGCCGTCCTCGTCGCGGAACCAGAGCACCGCGGCGTCGGCCACGTCGTCGTAGTCCTCGTCGACGAGTTCGCTGCCGATGACTTCCTCGATGGACTCGCGGAGCTCCTGGTCGACGTCTTCGTCGTAGCCGATCTCCTGGACCACCTGCCCGGGCTGGAATCCCAGCCTGGCGGCCGGGTTAGTCCGCTCCTCCGCGTGGTCCGCGGTCGCGCTCACGGGTTGCCTCCTGATGGTGTTGCGATTGGGTCTTCAGCCCCGCGCGTGCGCGAAGCGTTGGCCGTAGTCCACACGGGCGGGCCGGATCGCGCAAGTACCCGGCGGTCCGGACCGCCGAAACGGTGACGTTCCCGGCTGTGTCGCCCCAACTCCTGACACGGTATCGCGATCAGCGGTGACACACACCACACCCTTCTGCCCGCTTTTGCGTGTTTGGGAACCCTCCCCCGGCAGGAGATCAGGAAGAGAACCCCCGAATCGGGGCCCGGCGGCGCCCGCGACCCCTGTTACCGGTGAGTAAAGATGACGTTTGCCTCACCCGAGGTACACGATGGGGAACGGTGCAGGCACACACTGGCAGACCGACGCAAATCCCAGGAAATCAGCAGGAAACGCCCCAGAACGCCCGAGACATGTCATCCCTCTGACAGGTAAGGAACAGCGTGGCTTCCGGATCCGATCGAAACCCGATCATCATTGGCGGCCTTCCGAGTCAGGTTCCTGACTTCGATCCCGAGGAGACCCAGGAGTGGCTCGACTCGCTCGACGCCGCCGTCGACGAGCGGGGCCGCGAACGGGCCCGCTACCTCATGCTCCGGCTGATCGAACGCGCGCGTGAGCGGCGCGTGGCCGTGCCGGAGATGCGCAGCACGGACTACGTCAACACGATCCCCACCAAGAGCGAGCCGTTCTTCCCGGGCAACGAGGAGATCGAGCGCAAGATCCTCAACGCCACCCGCTGGAACGCCGCGGTGATGGTCTCCCGCGCCCAGCGCCCCGGCATCGGGGTCGGCGGCCACATCGCGACCTTCGCCTCCTCCGCCTCGCTCTACGACGTCGGCTTCAACCACTTCTTCCGCGGCAAGGACGACGGCCGCGGCGGGGACCAGGTCTTCTTCCAGGGCCACGCCTCACCGGGCATCTACGCGCGCGCGTACCTGCTGGACCGGCTCGGCGAACAGCACCTGGACGGCTTCCGCCAGGAGAAGTCCAAGGCCCCGTACGCCCTCTCCAGCTACCCGCACCCGCGCTCCATGCCGGACTTCTGGGAGTTCCCCACGGTCTCCATGGGCCTCGGCCCGATCGGGGCGATCTTCCAGGCCCGGATGAACCGGTACATGCAGGCGCGCGGCATCGCGGACACCTCCGGCTCGCACGTGTGGGCGTTCCTGGGGGACGGCGAGATGGACGAGCCGGAGTCGCTCGGCCAGCTGTCCATCGCCGCCCGCGAGGGCCTGGACAACCTGACCTTCGTGGTCAACTGCAACCTCCAGCGCCTGGACGGCCCGGTGCGCGGCAACGGCAAGATCATCCAGGAGCTGGAGTCCGTCTTCCGCGGCGCCGGCTGGAACGTGATCAAGCTCATCTGGGACCGCACCTGGGACCCGCTGCTCGCCCAGGACCGCGACGGCGTGCTGGTCAACAAGATGAACACCACGCCGGACGGCGCGTTCCAGACGTACGCCACCGAGTCCGGGGCCTACATCCGCGAGCACTTCTTCGGCGACGACCACCGGCTGCGCAAGATGGTCGAGAACATGACCGACCAGCAGATCCTGCACCTGGGCCGCGGCGGTCACGACCACCGGAAGATCTACGCGGCGTACAAGGCGGCCCTGGACCACAAGGGCCAGCCGACGGTGATCCTGGCCAAGACGGTCAAGGGCTGGACGCTGGGCCCCAACTTCGAGGGCCGCAACGCCACCCACCAGATGAAGAAGCTGACGGTCGACGACCTCAAGCGCTTCCGGGACCGCCTGCACCTGCCGATCTCCGACAGGGAGCTGGAGTCCGGCGCGCCGCCGTACTACCACCCGGGCCGCGACTCGGACGAGATCCAGTACATGCACGACCGCCGCAGGGGCTGCGGCGGCTACGTCCCGACCCGGATAGTGCGCGCGAAGCCGCTCGCACTGCCCGACGACAAGGCGTACGCGTCCGTGAAGAAGGGCTCGGGCCAGCAGTCGATCGCGACCACCATGGCCTTCGTGCGGCTGCTGAAGGACCTCATGCGGGACAAGGAGATCGGCCGCCGGTTCGTGCTGATCGCGCCGGACGAGTACCGCACATTCGGCATGGACTCGTTCTTCCCGAGCGCGAAGATCTACAACCCGCTCGGCCAGCAGTACGAGTCCGTCGACCGCGAGCTGCTGCTCGCCTACAAGGAGTCCCCGACCGGCCAGATGCTGCACGACGGCATCTCCGAGGCGGGCTGCACGGCCTCCGCCATCGCGGCCGGTTCGGCGTACGCCACGCACGGCGAGCCGCTGATCCCGGTCTACGTCTTCTACTCGATGTTCGGTTTCCAGCGCACCGGCGACCAGTTCTGGCAGATGGCCGACCAGCTGGCGCGCGGTTTCGTCCTGGGTGCCACCGCCGGGCGCACGACACTGACGGGCGAGGGCCTCCAGCACGCGGACGGCCACTCGCAGCTGCTCGCCTCCACCAACCCGGCGTGCGTGGCCTACGACCCCGCGTACGGGTACGAGATCGCGCACATCGTGCAGGACGGCCTGCGCCGGATGTACGGCGGCGACGAGCGGCACCCGCACGGCGAGGACGTCTTCTACTACCTCACCGTCTACAACGAGCCGATCCGTCAGCCCGCCGAGCCGCAGGACGTGGACGTCGAGGGCATCCTCAAGGGCGTCCACCGGATCAGCGAGGGCACCGGCGGTGAGATCCCGGCCCAGATCATGGCCTCGGGCGTGGCCGTGCCCTGGGCGCTGGAAGCGCAGAAGATCCTCGCCGAGGAGTGGAACGTCAAGGCGGACGTGTGGTCCGCCACCTCCTGGAACGAGCTGCGGCGCGAGGCGGTGGCCTGCGAGGAGCACAACCTGCTGCATCCGGAGGAGGAGCAGCGGGTGCCGTGGGTGACGCGGAAGCTGAGCGGCGCGCAGGGGCCGTTCGTGGCCGTCTCGGACTGGATGCGGTCGGTACCGGACCAGATCGCGCGCTGGGTGCCGGGCCCGTACCAGTCGCTGGGCGCCGACGGCTTCGGCTTCGCCGACACCCGTGGGGCGGCCCGGCGGTTCTTCCACATCGACGCCCAGTCGGTCGTGGTGGCCGTACTGACCGAGCTGGCCCGCGCGGGCAAGGTGGACCGCTCGGCCCTCAAGCAGGCCGTCGACCGCTACCGGCTGCTCGACGTCACGGCAGCGGATCCCGGAGCGGCCGGGGGCGACGCGTAGGGGTTCCGGAAAGGCCGCGGGGGCGGTGGAGCTGCCGCTCCACCGCCCCCGCGTGTTCACCCGATGCGCGCGGGGACCGGCCGGCCGCCTCAGAGCACGCCGTGGCCCCAGGCCGCCGCTCCGGCGAGCGCGACCAGGGCCAGGAGCGTGTCGACGGCGCCGAGCGCCACGGCGACCAGCGCCGGGACCGAGCGGCTCGCGCCCGCCCAGCTGCGGCCCATGGCCAGCCAGCCGCAGACCACCGCCACCGGGCCGAGCACGATACCCAGGGCGAAGAAGCCCGCGACCGCGCAGACGGTTCCGATGATTCCGAGCGTCGCGCGGTCCGGCCCTTCCCGACGCCACATCCGACCCCGTGAACGGGGGTACCCGCGCGTTCCGTGTCCGAAGCCCGCCATCATCAACTCCCTGAACCCCGGGTCGGGTTGGAGTTCCATCGGGGTTCGTCTCTGCGGGTACCCGGGTCCGGGCGGACTATCGCACCGCCGTCCGCGTCGGGCTGCCCGGCGCGCTGCCCCCCTCCAGCAGCGCGCCGCAGCCGTCGCCTCCGTTCCCCTGCGGAGGACTTGACCCACTGTCACCTGCGGCACGGACCGGAGGCGACGCTTCCGGGGTGCGGTCACCCTGATAGGGGAACCGCACCGGCCCGCGCCGCCTCGGCCGCACGCCCCGGACCGCGCCGGTCAGATGTGCCCGACGCCCGCGCCCGCCTCGGCGTTGGCCCCGCGCTTGGTGAGCAGGGCCACCAGGACGGCCACCACCGCGACCCCGGCGGCGACCAGCGAAGCGAGGCTCATGCCGGAGATGAACGTGTCGTGCGCGACGGAGGTGATCTTCGCGGCGACCTCCGCCGGAACGCCCTTCGGCACCGGCGCGACGCCGACCTGGACCGCCTCGGAGGCCTGGGCCGACTGGGCGGGGGTCAGCGGCGGGAGACCCGCGTCCTTCCAGTTGCCGGCGAGGTCGTTGTCGACCTTGGAGGCCATCACGGCGCCCAGCACGGCCGTACCGAGGCTGCCGCCGATCTGCATGGCGGCCTGCTGGAGACCGCCCGCCACGCCGGACAGCTCCATGGGGGCGTTGCCGACGATGACCTCGGTGGCGCCCACCATGACGGGGGCGAGACCGAGACCGAGCAGGGCGAACCAGAGCGACATGGTGGCGCTGCCCGTCCCCGTGTCCAGGGTGGACATGCCGAACATGGCGACGGCGGTCAGGGCCATGCCGCCGGCCAGCGGGATGCGCGGACCCGCCTTGGTGATCATCGCGCCCGCGAGCGGCGAGCCGACGATCATCATGCCGGTGAGCGGCAGCAGGTGCAGGCCGGCGCTGATCGGGCTCAGCCCGTGCACGTTCTGCAGGTAGAAGGTGACGAAGAACAGGCCGCCGAGGAACGCGATGGCCATGAGGACCATCAGCACGACGCCCGCGGACAGCGGCACCGAACGGAAGAGGCCGAGGGGGATCAGCGGTTCCTTGACCTTCGTCTCCCAGACGGCGAAGAGCGCGAAGCCGAGGACGGACCCGGCGAGGAACGCCCACGTCCTGCCGTCGCCCCAGCCCCAGGCCGGCGCCTTGATGAGCGCCCACACCAGGCAGAACATCGCGGCGGAGAGCAGCACGATGCCGAGGATGTCGAAGGAGCGCGGCGCGTTCTGGGCGCGGTGGTCGAGCAGGATCAGCGTGCCCAGGACGAGGGCGAGGGCGCCGACCGGCACGTTGATGAAGAACACCGACTGCCAGTTGACGTGCTCGACGAGGACGCCGCCGAGGATCGGGCCGCCCGCGGTGGAGGCACCGATGACCATGCCCCAGATGCCGATGGCCATGTTGAGCTTCTCGGCCGGGAAGGTGGCCCGCAGCAGGCCGAGCGCGGCCGGCATCAGCAGCGCGCCGAACAGTCCCTGGAAGACGCGGAAGGTGACGACCATGGCGATGCTGTCGGACAGGCCGATGGCGCCGGAGGCGGCGGCGAAGCCGGTCACGCCGATCAGGAAGGTCTGGCGGTGCCCGAAGCGGTCACCGAGCTTGCCCGCGGTGATCAGCGAGACCGCGAGCGCGAGGAAGTAGCCGTTGGTGATCCACTGGACGTCGGCGAAGCTGGCCTTCAGGTCCTTCTGGATGGCCGGGTTGGCGATGGCCACGATGGTCCCGTCGAGGGCCACCATCATGACCCCTACGGCGACGGTGATCAGCGTGAACCACGGGTGTCCGCGCATCCCCTTGGCCGGTGCGGGGTCCGACAGGGCTGACGCCTTGTCCCCCGGCCCTGTCGTGTCGACGGTGGTCTGACTAGTCATACATTCGAGGCTAATGTCAGCCGCTGACAAATGACAAACCAATTCACAAGTCGGTAACTGACACGTCACCCTCCTATAGGCTGAACTGGGGAAACAGTTCGCTGGAGAGGTCCGGAGAGGTACATGGAGACGGCGGGTTCCGCCGAGGCGGCACCACGCCCGGGGCTGCGCGAGCGCAAGAAGCAGCGCACCCGGGACGCCCTGCTGCGGGCCGCGCTGGAGCTGTTCACCACCGTCGGCTACGAGCGCACGACCGTGGACGACATCGCGGAGGCCGTGGGCGTCTCCCAGCGCACCTTCTTCCGCTATTTCCCCGGCAAGGAGGAGGCCGCCTTCGCCGTGCAGGACATGGTCGAGGCGCACTTCGTCGAGTCGCTGCGCGCCCGTCCGCCCCAGGAGGCCCCGCTGGAGGCGCTGCGCCGCGCCGTCCTGGAGGGCTGGGACACGATCAGCGACGCCGTGCTGAGCGTCGTCCCCGTCGCGCTGTACCTGCGCATGTTCCAGGTGATCGAGTCGACCCCCGCCCTGCTCGCCTCCCACCTGCGCCGTTCGGTGGAGACCGAGGAGCAGATCGCCCGGCTGCTCGCCGCCCGCGAGGGGCTCGACGTGGACGCCGATCCGCGCCCGCGACTGCTGGTGGCCGTCTTCGGCGGCGCGATGCGGGTGACGGGCCGTCAGTGGAGCACGGGCCCGGACCTCAGCCTGGAGGCGATCCGCGCGCTCACGGCCGCGTACCTCGATCAGGTGGGACCGGCGCTGACCGGGAACTGGCGTACCACCGGCGCACGGCCCTGCGGTACTTGAACACCGGATCATGAACTTCCGTACACACCACCGATCTTGAACGTGTGTACGGTCGAGGACTTCGTCACGCCACGCGAAACGTGATCCCCGTCACTCGGTTAACGCGAGACCGCCTCGTTCTCCTAGTGTGTCCTCCCAGTGACTTCCTTCGAGACCTCCCCGCAGCTCAACGTCTGGCGCGCGCTGCTCGCGCTGGCCGTGGTCTTCGTGATGCTGGCGACCACCGGCTGGACCGCCGTGCGCCACCACCGCGGGACCACCGCCCTCCAGGCCTCCCTGTCCGCCTGGGACACCGGCCGCCTGCACGGGCACCGGCTGCCGGACCCGGACGCCGACCCCGCCCGGCTGACCCGCTTCTTCGCCTCGCTCACCGCCCAGGACCGCGCCCGGCTCGCCCACCGCTACCCGCTCGCGGTCGGCAACATGAACGGCGCACCGGTCCCGCTGCGCTACCTGGCCAACCGCATCGCGCTCGGCCAGGCGCGCGACGCCGAGCGGGAGCGCACGCACGACAGCAGGCTCTCCCCCGCCGGACAGCAGGCCGCCGGCCGGCGGATGCACCGCTTCGGCAACCTGATGACGGCGGGCCGCCAGATCCTCGCCTTCGACCCGGCCGGCTCCGGCCGCATCGCCGAGGTCTTCGGGGACCTGCCCCGGGCCCAGCGGATCTCGGTCGTCGTCCCCGGCGTCGACACCGACCTGGTCACCTTCCGCAAGACGTACCGCCCGTACTCGGCGCCGTACGGCATGGCGCAGTCGCTGTTCGCCGCCGAGCGCACCGCCGCCCCCGGCACCCGGACGGCCGTCATCGCCTGGGCCGACTACACCGCGCCCAGCGGGATCGGCGTGGACGCGGCCACCGCGATGCGCGCCGAGGAGGGCGCCGTCCGGCTGAACGGACTGCTGCGCGGGCTGCCCGGCACCTCGCCCGTCGCCCTGTTCTGCCACAGCTACGGCTCGGTGCTCTGCGGCGTCGCGGCGCGCGCGCTGCCCGGCCGGGTCTCCGACCTGGCGGTCGCCGCGAGCCCCGGCATGCGCGCGGCGAGCGCCGCCCGCCTGCGCACCTCGGCGAACGTGTGGGCGATGCGGGACGCCACCGACTGGATCCGGGACGTGCCCTACCTGGAACTCGGCGGCCTCGGCCACGGTGCCGACCCGGTCTCCCCGGCGTTCGGCGCCCGGGTGGTGTCGGCCGAGGCGGCCCAGGGCCACGCCGGCTACTTCGAGCCGGGCACCGACAGCCTCGTCAACCTCGCCGACATCGGTGTGGGGGCGTACGGGTCGGTGCAGTGCGCCCATGACGATGACGGTTGCCGGGCGGGTCTGCCCGCCACGACGACGGGCCAACGCGCGTAGAGACAGCAGGAAGTGCGCTCCGCGCGGGGAGGGACGAAGCAGCTCGTGCCGCCTACGATGAGCCGCATGGGTGACGTACTGACCGGATTTCACGCTGCCTGGGAGTTCGAGTCCGATTCCGTGCTCATCCGCTACGAACGGGGGATACGGACACCGAAGCTCTTCCAGGCGCTCGGCGAGCGCCGCGTTCCGCTGGCCGCGCTCGCGTCGGTGACCCTCACGCCGGGCCGGCGCGGAACCGTGGTCCTGCGCGCCGAGCCGCGGCCGGGCGCCGACCCGCTGATGGACGCGGCCGACGGCCAGCTCAAGGAGGGCAGCGACCCCTACCGGCTGGTGCTGCCCGCCGAACAGGAGGCGCTCGCCGGGCACTACGCCGGCGAGCTGCGCCCCCGGCTCGGCGGGAGCGGCCCGGCCGACCGCCACCTGGTGGCCGCGCCCGAGCCGCCGCTGCAGTTCAAGGCGTACGACGGCAAGGCGTCCTTCGACGGCGGCGCGGTCCGTTTCCGCTGGTCGTGGACGGGCGCGTCGTCGACGAAGTGGAAGGCCGGCGACCAGAGCTTCCCCGTCGACGAGCTGGGCGGGGTCCGCTGGCGCTCGCCGGAGGTGCTGGAGGGGCACCTGCGGCTGCTGCCGCGCGAGGCGGACGGGGCACCGGCGCCGCAGCCGGACCAGGACCCGGCCGCGGTCGTCTTCGGGCTCGGGTACGGGCCGGTGCACGAATCGCTGCCGTTCGCGGCGGCGGTGCTGGCGGCGGTGCGCGTGGCCGCGCCCGCCCCTGCGATGTCCCTCACGGCGGGCCGCCGCGACCCCGCCGACATCGCCGAGCGGATCCGCCACCTCGGGGAGCTGCACCAGGCGGGGCTGGTGACGGACGAGGAGTTCTCGGTGAAGAAGGCGGAACTGCTCGCCGAGCTGTGAACGCCCCTGCGCCGCCGGCGGGTCCGGGGAGACGGGCCGGCGCGCTCAGCGGGCCGGCGCTCAGGGGGCCCGCATGCTCAGCGCGCCCGGCGCCCGGCCTCTCCGTAGAACATGATCTTGCGGTCCAGCACGGAGAGCGTGTCCTGGAGTTCGGCGATCCGGGCCAGGACGTCCCGGCGGGTCGCCTCCAGCAGCTCGAACCGCTCCGGGTACGTGCTCTCGCCCTCGCGCACCAGCTCCGCGTACCTGACCATGTCGGCCACCGGCATGCCGGTCAGCCGCAGTTTGCCGACGAGGTCGAGCCAGTCCAGGTCGCGGTTGCTGTAGCGGCGCTGCCCGGTGTGCGAGCGGTCGACGTGCGCCATCAGCCCGATCCGCTCGTACCAGCGCAGCGTGTGGGCCGTCAGCCCGGTGAAGGCGACGACCTCGCTGATCGTGTAGCTGTCCTGCCCGTCGGGGCGCGGATGCCGCCGGGGCGGGCCGGAGCAGAGGTCGGCGCGGCTGCGCGCGCTCGCGGGCACGTTCTCGGGCTCCTGCGCGTCCCGGATGTCCACGGCCGTGGTCTGCGTCACCGTCATGCCCTCCACGCTATGGCCTTCGAGTGCACTCCAGGCAAGGAGAACCCGTCAAGTCCGTGGAGAAAGCGCAGGACAGGGCCCGGCCGCAGTGGCTAGCGTGCGCAGTCATGAGTCTCGTACGACGTGCCGAACCCGCGGACGCCGAGGAAGTGCTGCGTCTGCGCCAGGTGATGATCGACTCGCTGTTCCAGGCCGACCGGTCCACCGGCTGGCACACGGAGTCGCTGCCCACCCTGCGCTCACGCCTGGGTGATATGGAGGGCGACTTCGCGGCCTTCGTCATCGACCACCCCGAGCGGCCGGGGACGCTCGCGGCGCTGGTGGCCGGGACGATCGAGTACCGGATCGGCAGGGCCGGCAACCCCACCGGCGCGGTCGGCTTCGTCTTCAGCGTCGCCACCGACCCCACCGCCCGCAGGCGCGGCTACGCGCGCGCGTGCATGGAGACGCTCCTGGAGTGGTTCCGCGCGCGCGGCGCGCTGCGGATCCAGCTCACCGCGTCCGCGGAGGCCGCGCCCCTGTACGCCTCGCTCGGTTTCCTCCCGAAGCCGGACCCGCTGCTGGAGCTGCGGCTCTGAGAGCTTGCGGCCGGTAGCGCCGCCGGGCCGGGCACCGCCTCGCCGCGGGCCCTGCCCGGCGCCCCACCCGAGGCGTCGCCCGCTCCTCGTCGTAGGCTCGGGCCATGTCGTTGAACAGCCTGGCGTCGATCGAGAACTGGCCCGTTCCCACCGCCGCGGCGGGCGTGGTCCGCGCGGACGGCACGGTCGCCGGCACCCACGGCCCGGCCGGGCACCGCTTCCCGCTGGCCTCGGTGACCAAGCCGCTGGCGGCCTACGCGGTGCTGGTCGCGTACGAGGAGGGCGCCGTCGAGCTGGACGAACCGGCCGGCCCGCCCGGGGCCACGGTCCGCCACCTCCTCGCCCACACCTCCGGACTGGCCTTCGACGAGCACCGGGTGACGGCCCCGCCCGGTGAGCGGCGGCTGTACTCCAACGCGGGTTTCGAGCAGCTCGGCGACCACGTGGCCAAGGCGACGGACATCCCCTTCGCCGAGTACCTGCGTCAGGCGGTGCTGGAGCCGCTGGGCATGGCGGACACCTCGCTGGACGGCTCCCCCGCGAAGGACGGCGTCTCCACCGTCGACGACCTCCTCCGCTTCGCCGCCGAACTCCAGGCCCCGCGCCTGCTCGACCCGCGCACGGTCGCCGAGGCGATGACCGTCCAGTACCCCGGCACCAAGGGCGTCCTGCCGGGCTACGGCCACCAGAACCCCAACGACTGGGGCCTCGGCTTCGAGATCCGCGACGCCAAGTCCCCGCACTGGACGGGGACTTCCTCCTCCCCCCGCACGTTCGGCCACTTCGGCCAGTCCGGTACGTTCCTGTGGACCGACCCGGACGCGGGCGCGGCCTGCGTGGCCCTGACCGACCGCGCCTTCGGACCGTGGGCGATCGAGGCGTGGCCGGTCTTCACGGACGCGGTGCTGAGCGAGCTGCGCGCGGCCTGAACCCCGGCCGCGGGGAAGGGCAGGGGACACGCATGCGCGTGAGGCCGTCGCCGGCGTGAAGGGCGACGTCCTTCAGCGCCTTCGGCGAGCCGCTGGGGGTCCGGCCTCCGGCGGCGGCGGACGTCCTGGGCCCGGCCGGGGACTGACGGTCCGCGCCTACCCCGCCGGCATCTCCCACACCAGCACCTCCGCCGCGCTCACCGCCACCGCCTCCAGCTCCCCGTCGGCGGCCGTGATCCGGGCCGCGTCCCCCGGGCCCAACCGCTCACCGGCCAGCTCCACTTCGCCGCGTACGACGTGGACGTGGAGGGACGCGGCCGGGGGCAGGGCCGTGTGCTCGCCGGGGGCCGGGCGGTGGACGTGGAGGGCCGCTCCCGCCGCCGGGACCGGGTACGGCGTGGCGTCCGCGAGGGCGCGTACCACCTCGTAGCGGGGCTCGCCGCCGGGCTCCCGGGGGGCCAGCCACATCTGGACGAAGGCCAGCGGGGCGGTGCCGTCGTTGCGTTCGCTGTGGCGGACGCCGGCCGCCGCCGACAGGTGCTGGAGGTCGCCGGGGCGGATCACCGTGCGCCGGCCCGTGGAGTCCTGGTGGGTCAGTTCCCCCTCCACCACCCACGTCACGATCTCGGTGTGGCTGTGCGGGTGTTCGGCGAAGCCGGCGCCGGGGGCCAGGTGTTCCTCGTTGCAGGCGATCAGGGCGCCGAAGCGGAGGTTGTCCGGGTCGTAGTGGGGGCCGAAGGAGAAGGCGTGCCGGGTGGTGATCCCGGCGCTCTCCTCGCCGCCCCGGTAGCGGTCCGCCGCGCGTCGTACGTCGATCCTCACGGGCCCCACCGTAGGCCCTGCCGGCCGGTTCCCGCTCGGCCCGCGACGGCCGGTCCGGCCCCTGCCGGCCGGGCCGCGGGCCCCCAGTGCGACCCGCGGCACGCACGCACGTCCGGATAAGGCAGTCTTGTCCCGTGCCCGAACCCGAATCCCGCAGCCACGAAGCCGCAGCCCGCCCCGCCCATTCGCACTCCGCGACCCTGAAACGGCTGGAGAAGTCCTCCGGGTCGCTCGCCGCGCAGGCGATCGCACGGATGGACGAGACACTGCCGTGGTACCGGGCCATGCCACCGGAGAACCGGTCCTGGATCGGGCTGGTGGCCCAGGCGGGGATCGCCGCGTTCACCGAGTGGTTCCGGCGCCCGGACGCCCCGCAGGCGATCTCCACCGACGTGTTCGGGACGGCTCCGCGCGAGCTGACGCGGGCGATCACGCTGCGGCAGACCGTGGAGATGGTGCGGACCACCATCGAGGTCATGGAGTCCGCCATCGACGAGGTGGCGGCGCCCGGCGACGAGTCCGTGCTGCGCGAGGCGCTGCTCGTGTACGCCCGGGAGATCGCCTTCGCCACCGCGCAGGTCTACGCCCAGGCCGCCGAGGCACGCGGTGCCTGGGACGCGCGGCTGGAGTCGCTGGTGGTGAACGCGGTGCTGAGCGGGGAGGCCGACGAGGGCGCCGTGTCCCGGGCCGCCGCCCTCGGCTGGAACTCGCCCGAGCACGTCTGCGTGGTGCTGGGCACCGCGCCCGACGGGGACTCCGAGCTGACCGTGGAGGCCATCCGGCGGGCCGCCCGGCACGCCAAGCTCCAGGTGCTCACCGGGGTCCTCGGGGACCGCCTGGTGGTGATCGCGGGCGGGAACGACAATCCGCTGGCCGTCGCGAAGTCGCTGATCGGCCCGTACGCGGCGGGCCCGGTGGTGGCCGGGCCGATCGTGCCCGACCTGCTGGCCGCCACCCGCTCCGCGCAGGCCGCCGCGGCGGGCCTGAAAGCCTGTTACGCCTGGCAGGACGCGCCGCGCCCGGTGCTCGCGGACGATCTCCTGCCGGAGCGCGCCATCGCCGGTGATCCGGGCGCGCGGGACCAGTTGGTAGAGGAGATCTACAGACCGCTGGAGGAGGCCGGGTCCGCGCTCCTGGAGACGCTGAGTGTCTATCTGGAGCAGGCGAGCAGCCTGGAGGGCGCGGCCCGGATGCTCTTCGTTCACCCGAACACCGTGCGCTACCGGCTCCGACGTGTGACTGACGTCACCGGATGGTCGCCCTCCGATGTACGATCCGCGTTCACCCTGCGGATCGCGCTGATCCTGGGGCGTCTGGCCGATGGAGATCCCCAGGCCTAGCTTTTTGTCGGGGGTCCACAAAACCCCTCCGTGTTCTTCGTCCCTGTCCCCACGGGCGGCCATGCCCGTCCCCAAGAGAGAGTGTGAGAGTGCTCGTACTCGTCGCTCCCGGCCAGGGCGCCCAGACGCCCGGCTTCCTGACCCCCTGGCTCGAACTGCCCGGTGCCGCCGATCGTGTGGCCGCCTGGTCGGACGCCATCGGCCTGGACCTCGTCCACTACGGGACGCAGGCCGACGCGGACGCGATCCGTGACACCGCCGTCGCGCAGCCGCTGCTCGTCGCCGCCGGGATCCTGTCGGCCGCGGCACTCGGTGACGTGGCACCCGATGCCGTCGCCGGCCACAGCGTCGGTGAGATCACCGCCGCCGCCTTCGCGGGCGTGCTGGGCGACACCGCCGCGCTGACCCTGGTGCGCCGCCGCGGTCTGGCGATGGCCGAGGCCGCCGCCGTCACCGAGACGGGCATGTCGGCCCTGCTCGGCGGGGACCCCGAGGTCTCCGTGGCGCACCTGGAGAAGCTGGGCCTGACCCCGGCGAACGTCAACGGTGCGGGCCAGATCGTGGCCGCCGGCACCATGGAGCAGCTCGCCGCGCTGAACGAGGACAAGCCGGAGGGCGTGCGCAAGGTCGTCCCGCTGAAGGTGGCCGGCGCCTTCCACACCCACCACATGGCTCCCGCGGTCGACAAGCTCGCCGAGGCCGCCAAGGCGCTCGAACCGGGCGACCCGAAGATCACCTACGTCTCCAACAAGGACGGCCGGACCGTGACGAGCGGCGCCGAGGTCGTGGAGCGGCTGGTCGGCCAGGTGGCCAACCCGGTCCGCTGGGACCTGTGCATGGAGACCTTCAAGGAGCTGGGCGCCACCGCACTGATCGAGGTGTGCCCGGGCGGCACCCTGACCGGTCTGGCCAAGCGGGCGCTTCCGGGCGTCCAGACGCTCGCGCTGAAGACCCCCGACGACCTCGACGCGGCCCGCGCGCTCATCACCGAGCACGCGAGCGCCTGACGACCGAAGGAGCCCACCGAACATGCCGATGTCGAAGATCAAGCCGAGCAGGGGCGCCCCGTACGCGCGCATCCTCGGCGTGGGCGGCTACCGGCCCACCCGGGTGGTGCCCAACGAGGTGATCCTCGAGAAGATCGACTCGTCCGACGAGTGGATCCGATCGCGCTCCGGCATCGAGACCCGGCACTGGGCGGGCCCCGAGGAGACCGTCGCGGTGATGTCGATCGAGGCGGCGGGCAAGGCGATCGCGGACGCCGGGATCGAGGCCGCGCAGATCGGCGCGGTGGTCGTCTCCACCGTCTCGCACTTCAGCCAGACCCCGGCCGTCGCCACCGAGATCGCCGACAAGCTGGGCACGGACAAGGCCGCCGCGTTCGACATCTCGGCGGGCTGCGCGGGCTTCGGCTACGGGCTCACCCTCGCCAAGGGCATGGTGGTGGAAGGTTCCGCCGAGTACGTGCTCGTCATCGGCGTGGAGCGGCTGAGCGACCTGACCGACCTGGAGGACCGGGCCACGGCCTTCCTGTTCGGTGACGGCGCCGGCGCGGTCGTGGTCGGCCCCTCGCCGGAGCCGGCGATCGGCCCGACGGTGTGGGGCTCCGAGGGCGACAAGTCCGAGACGATCAAGCAGACCGTCCCCTGGGACCGCTTCAGGATCGGCGACGTGTCCGAGCTGCCCGTGGACAGCGAGGGCAACGTCAAGTTCCCCGCGATCACGCAGGAGGGCCAGGCGGTCTTCCGCTGGGCCGTGTTCGAGATGGCGAAGGTCGCCCAGCAGGCGCTGGACGCGGCCGGGATCAGCCCGGACGACCTGGACGTCTTCATCCCGCACCAGGCCAACGTGCGGATCATCGACTCGATGGTGAAGACGCTGAAACTGCCGGAGCACGTCACGGTCGCCCGTGACATCCGCACCACCGGCAACACCTCGGCCGCCTCGATCCCGCTCGCGATGGAGCGGCTCCTGGCGACCGGCGAGGCGAAGAGCGGCGACACCGCGCTCGTCATCGGCTTCGGGGCGGGTCTCGTCTACGCCGCGACGGTCGTTACCCTCCCCTAGGCACTCCGTGCCGGATCATGCTCCGGTACGGCACCGCCACACCTGCCGCTGCCGCGGCGGGCGCCACACCCTCTGGAACACTACGAAGGAGCGCCGACATGGCCGCCACTCAGAAGGAGATCGTCGACGGTCTCGCCGAGATCGTGAACGAGATCGCCGGTATCCCCGTCGAGGACGTCCAGCTGGACAAGTCCTTCACCGATGACCTGGACGTCGACTCGCTGTCCATGGTCGAGGTCGTCGTCGCCGCCGAAGAGCGCTTCGACGTCAAGATCCCGGACGAGGACGTCAAGAACCTCAAGACGGTCGGGGACGCCACCGACTACATCCTCAAGCACCAGAGCTGATCTACCGATCACTGCTGTGGGCTGACTGCCCCGCCACCCGGCGGTGGCGCCGTTTTTGATCCTCGTTCCGTTGGAGAAAGAATTCCCGTGAGCCCGACCAATCGCACCGTGGTCGTCACCGGTATCGGCGCAACCACACCGCTGGGTGGCGACGCAGCCTCTACCTGGGAAGGCCTGGTCGCCGGCAAGTCCGGCGTCAAGCCGCTGACCCAGGACTGGGCGGCCGAGCAGGCCGTCCGCATCGCGGCTCCGGTCGCCGTGGAGCCGTCCGAGACCATTCCGCGGCCGCAGGCCCGCCGCCTGGACCGTTCGGCGCAGTTCGCGCTGATCGCCGCCCAGGAGGCCTGGAAGGACGCCGGTTTCTCCGGCAAGGCCGGTGAGGACGGCAGCGACGGCGCCGTCGACCCCGACCGGCTCGGTGCGGTCATCGCCTCCGGCATCGGCGGCGTGACGACCCTGCTGGACCAGTACGACGTGCTCAAGGAGAAGGGCGTACGCCGCGTCTCCCCGCACACCGTTCCCATGCTGATGCCGAACGGCCCCTCGGCCAACGTCGGCCTGCTCGTGGGCGCCCGCGCGGGCGTGCACACCCCGGTCTCCGCCTGCGCGTCGGGCGCCGAGGCCATCGGTTACGCCATCGAGATGATCCGCACCGGCCGCGCCGACGTGGTCGTCGCCGGCGGCACGGAGGCGGCGATCCACCCGCTGCCGATCGCCGCGTTCGGCAACATGATGGCGATGTCCAAGAACAACGGGAACCCGCAGGGCGCCTCGCGCCCCTACGACGTCGACCGGGACGGCTTCGTCCTCGGCGAGGGCGCGGGTGTGCTCGTCCTGGAGTCCGCCGAGCACGCCGCCGCGCGCGGCGCCCGCGTCTACGCGGAGGCGGTCGGCCAGGGCATCTCCGCCGACAGCCACGACATCGTGCAGCCGGAGCCCGAGGGCCGCGGCATCTCGCACGCCCTGCAGAACCTGCTGGACCGCAACGACCTGGACCCGGCCGAGATCGTGCACGTCAACGCGCACGCCACCTCCACGCCGGCCGGTGACATCGCCGAGCTGAAGGCGCTGCGGAAGGTGTTCGGCGACGACGCGGACCACATGGCGGTCTCCGCGACCAAGTCGATGACCGGTCACCTGCTCGGTGGCGCGGGCGGCGTGGAGTCGGTGGCGACCGTGCTGGCCCTGTACCACCGGGTGGCACCGCCGACCATCAACCTGGACAACATCGACCCCGAGGCCGAGGCGAACGCGGACGTGGTCCGCGGGGAGGCGCGGAAGCTGCCCGTCGAGGGCCGGATCGCCGCCCTCAACGACTCGTTCGGGTTCGGTGGCCACAACGTCGTGCTGGCGTTCCGCTCGATCTGAGTCCCGGTCGCCGTGAACGGCGCCGGCCCGGGCCCCCGCGGGGGCCCGCTCCAGCAGCGAGACGCCCAGGCTGCGTTCGAGCCCCTGCAGGTGGCTGGTGACCGTCGAGCGCGCATAGCCGAGCC
>NZ_JBEYJA010000059.1:0-41990 GCF_040703815.1 Streptomyces sp. NPDC006743
CAGTTCCACAACTGTGAGCGCAAAGGGGCATCCCCACCAGGGCCAGTATCACGGCCCTACGACACACGGCGCCCCCGCCGGGAGAGATCCCCGACGGGGGCGCCGCCGCGTTACCGCTCCGTCAGTGCGGAATGCCCTCGATGATGTCGCGGGCCCCCTGCCGCAGCAGTTCGGCGCAGACGCGCGAGCCGAGTACGGCGGGGTCGTTCATGGACTCGCCCCAGAAGTGGGCGTGAACGAACTTGGAGCCGTCCCGCGAGAAGACCATCCCCCGCAAGCTGAGCTGTCCGTCAGGGTCCGTGACGCAGTGCCCGGCGATCGGGCTGTTGCAGTGGCCCCGTAGGCCGTGCAACATCACGCGCTCGGCGGTGATCTCCGTCATGGTGGGTTCGTCATTGAGCTGCTGGAGCAGGTAGGCGACCGCGTCGTCATCCTTGCGGCATTCGAGGCCGAGGGCGCCCGCGCCGACCGCAGGCAGCATCTCGGCGACCTCGAACACCTGGCGGGCCCGGTGCATGAGGTCGAGGCGTTCGAGACCGGCCCGCGCGAGGACCATCGCGTCAAGCTTGTGATCCATCGGCTTCCGCCCGTCGAGCTTGTCGATACGGGAGCCGACCAGGCCGCGCACGCGTACGACGTTGAGGTCTGGTCGCACGCGGTTGATCTGTGCCTTACGGCGAACCGCGGACGTGGCGACCGACGCGCCGGGCGGGAGGTCGGCGAGCGACTGCACGTCGGACCCCTCGGGCACGAGCAGCACGTCGCGTACGTCGTCGCGAGGCAGGTACGCGGCGAAGATCAGGCCGCGCGGCATGGGCACGTCGCCGGGTACGTCCTTCATGCAGTGAACGGCCATGTCTACGTGCCCGCGCTGCAACATCTGGTCGATTTCGCGGACGAACAGGCCCTTCCCGCCCAGCTGCGCCAAGTCGCCCTGCCACTTGTCCGCCTCGGTTGTCACCGGCACGACCTCGATATCGAGGTCGGGCTCGAACTTGCGCAGCAGGGCCGACACCTGCTCTACCTGGGCGAGAGCAAGCGGCGAGCTGCGCGTACCGATGCGCAGTTTCCGGGCGGGAAAGTCGGTCGTGTTCATAACGTCCCTTCGTGTCTGGTTTCAAGGTAGACCGCGCTGCCGGGGGTCTGGAGCGGCCCCACGATCCGGCGGGCGATGGCGGGGTGCAGGAGCGTTTCCGCTTCGGCGCGGTCGGCCCACCGCCAGGCGGAGAGTTCCGCGCGCTGCAAGGTGATGCGGTCGGTGTCGGCCGGCTGGAGTACCGGGCCCGCGAACAAGAAGGCGAGCCGGTTCCGGCGGCCGGGTCGGGTGGCTTGCAGCCACTCGACGGCGAACAGGTCGAACGGTCGTATGTCGAGGTCGAGGCCGAGTTCTTCCCGGCCCTCACGGCGGACGGCGTCGAGGGGGGACTCGGGTTCCTCGACGATGCCGCCGGGCAACTGCCACGGTCCATCGTCGCTCTTAGCCGTGTGGACGATGAGCAGGTCGTCGCGTGGATTCGTGATCAGTACGGCGGCGGTCACGGGGTGGCCGGGGGCTGATGGCATGGCGTATCCCCTCACCGGTTCCGGATGGTCGTCGCGCCCATGTAGGCGCGGCCGGTCGCGCACACGCGGGCGAGGTACGCGGAAACAGCGTCCGGGCCCGCGCCGGGCGGGATCGGGTCGAGGCCGATCGTCAGGCACACGTGACCACCAGAGTTCACGTGCGTGCGCCATGCGTCGGAGGTGTGGGGGAGCCGCATCGTGTAGCGGGGGTGCCCGTAGTCGAGGGCGACGTACGGGCCGCGCAGGATCAGGCGGGCGCCGACGATCGGCACGCGTTCGGCGGCAGGCCGTAAGCGCATCGCGTCGACCATGCCCAACAGGCCGGTCTCGACCGTCTCGGCCGACTCGTTGGCGCGGCGTGGCGGTGCGTGGCCGATCAGTACGTACGCGACGGGTACGGCGAGGGTGTCGCCTGCGTGCAGCCACGTTGACACCGTGCAGCCCACGACGAACCCGGGGCCAGGGACGGCCCGGATGGTCGGGGCGCTTCCGGGGCCCTCATCCTGCCGAATCGCGATGCTGTTGTCGGTCACCGTGTCACCTCTGCCCATACCTTCTTGCCGAACGGCCGGTCGTTCACGTCCCACCGCGCCGCGAGGGCGTCAACGATGTGCAGACCGCGCCCGCCGGTCTGTTCGGCCGACACATCCCGCAGTTGGGGACGGCGGCGACAGGGGTCGTCGACCTCGACGCGTACGGTCTCGGCCGTCGTCAACACGGTGACGAGTAGCGAGTCGCCCGGGTCGGTGCCGTGCACGTGGGCGTTCGTCACCAACTCGGAGACGATCAACAGCACGTCGTCGAGCCGGTCGTCGGCGAGCTTCAAGTCGTCGTCTGCCAACAGCTCGCGCACATAAGCGCGGGCGGCGTGCGCTGCCTCGGGGCCCGTGGGGAACATCGCCTGTGCTGGCGTCCCAGGGGGCGGCTCGCAGCAAGGCGAGGTATCCCGCCGTCGTTCGGTCATGCTTAACCCCTTCGGGCAGCCACGACCCGTTGCCGCGGCTGCTTTACGAGCGAATGAGTTTGCCCGTCTAGGCAACACCGGCCACAAAACCGGGGGTACCGTCGAGGGGGGTGTCGAAGGGTGTCGCTTTCGTCGCCCACGGTCGCGGAGGTGCGGGGATGAATACGCCAAACGATCAGCTCGCCTACTGGCTCGGGCGCTCGACCATCAGCAACAAGGAGCTAGCGCGGCTCGCGCAATCGAAGGCGCGGGAGTGGGGACAACCCAACATCGCGCCCAATGCGACGCGCGTACGCCGCTGGTTGGAAGGTGAGACGCCTCGCCCGCCTGTCCCCGACATTCTCGCCGGGGTGTTCTCGGATCACTTCGGCTTCCGCGTCACAACGTACGACCTCGGCCTCGGCGAGGGGAGTTCGACCGACGCCGCCCTCGCCTACGACCCTTCGTTCGCCGTTACGGTGGAAGTCGTAGCCGATCTGGGGAGAGCCGACGTGGATCGTCGTAAGTTCCTTGCAGCCGCACCGTTTGCGGCCGTGGCCGGTGTCGGTCCCTCGCGGGACTGGCTGTTGAACACCCTCGACCAGGAACCGGAACCGGGCCCGCGCGTACGCATCGAGGATGTGCTCTCGGTGAAGAACATGTTCGCGTCGTTCCAACGGATGGACGTGCTACAGGGCGGAGGGTCTGGGCGCCTGGTCCTCGCCGAGTACATGAACCACCACGTCTACCCGCTGTTGCGGCGGTCGCATGACGACACGGTGCGACGCGCCTTGTGTGAGGCAGCAGCCGAACAGACCTATCTACTCGGTTGGATGGCCTACGACAACGGCGAACACAGCACTGCACAGAGGTACTTGATCCAGTCGCTACGCCTCGCCGAGGAGTCGCAGAACGCCCCGCTGGGCGCGCACGTCCTCGCTGGCATGGCGGACCAGGCGACGCTACTCGGCAACCCCGCCGAGGGGCGACGCCTTGCACAGGCGGGGCGACAGGGGCTGTCGAGGTCGGAGTCGCCGGCGTGCCTCGCCGACCTGTGGTGCCTGGAAGCGAGGGCGCTCGCCCTGCTCGATGACAAGGTCGCCGCAGCCCGCGCGGTCGTCCAGTCGGAACGGGCGTACGAGCGGGTCGACCTCACCACGGAACCGGACTGGGCAGCGTTCATCGACCCCGCGTACCTGCACGGCGAGCACGCGAACACCATGCGGGACATGGGCGACGCCGAGTCGGCCGAGCAGCACGCGCGCCGGTCTATCGAGCACGCGAAGAAGCAGAAGCGGGCCCGCCGGGGCGCCATGTCGCAAGCGGCGCTTGCGGTGTCCCACCTGCAACGGCGCGACCTCGACGGCGCGTACGCGGCCGGTCTGCGGACACTGAGCCTGTCGGGTCAGGTGAAGTCCTCGCGCGCGGTCGAGGCGGTACAGGACTTGCAGCGGCGCATGCAGACGTTCGGCAGTGACCGCCTGGTCGCCGACTTCAACGAACGGGCGCGCGCGCTGGTCGCTGCGGCGTAGGCGGCTACGGCAAAACGCCCCCCGTACGGCCATGCGCGGCCGTACGGGGGGCGTTGCTCATGTGCGGGTGGCGATCTGCCACAGGGTGAGTGCGAGGCCGACCAGGGCGACCAGGGCGGCGACCGATGGCAAGGGCCACCGGGACCGTTCGAGGTCTGCGAGGCGTATGTCGTTGCGCTTCTGGCGCTCGGTCTCGCCGCGTTCGAGGGTGTCGAGGCGGGCGTCGTGGTCGTCGAGCCGGCGGGCGTGTTCCTTGATCGCTTCGTCGGTCTGGTCGTGGCGTTGTACGAGCAGGGCGAGGGCGCCGTCGGTGCGCGTGAACCCGACCTCGATCGTCCGCCTGATCCGCTCCAGTTCGAGGGCGACTGCGGCCGGGTCGGACGGCGAGGGCTGGGTCGTCACGGCGCGGTGTGCTCCTTGTCGTCGTCGACCAGGCCGAGGCCGAACCGGTCGAGCAGGGCCTCGACGCTCGGCAGGGCCATGACGCGGGCGAGGCCGCCGGCGGCGGCGAGACCGGCGGCGACCCACGGCAGGGACTCGGGCACGCCGGACGCGTCCACGATGGCGGGCAGTGCGACGGCGAACCCGACGATGCCCTGTATGACGGTCCGCGCGGTGCGCTTGTTGGCGTCGGTCATGTGGTGGTGCTCCTGTTCTGGGTGGGCCCGCCCCGCGCGCGGCGGGGCGGGCGGGGCGAGGTCACGCGGTGACGGTGAACCCGTGGTGCTTGGCGAGGGTGTCGAGCGAGGCGCGGCCGGGCAGGCCGTCGGCGTCGGCACCGTGGTACCCGCAACGGCGCTGCCACGCCGCATACGCGGCCTTGGTCTGGGTGCCGAAATGGCCGTCTACGTACTTCTTGGCGAGCAGCCCCTCGGCGGCGAGGGCGTCCTCGACGATCCGAGCGCCCGCGTACGAGACCGGCGTACCAGCCTTGGCCGGGTCGGTCCGGGCGGCGGCGAGCAGCTTGGACAGGTCGACGACCTTCGCCGCCGGCTTCGGCTTGCTGGGCAGGGTGCCGAGCAGCTTCCGGAGCGTCGTTTCCCCCGGCACGCCGTCGGCGTCCGCTCCGGAGTAGCCGAGGCTGCGCTGATAGTCGGCGTAGTTCTGCGTATCGGCGTCCGACCAGGTCGGGCCGGGTCCCTCGGCGTAGTGCTTGCCGAACCCCTTCGCGACCAGGGCGCGGCCGACCTTGGTCACGTGGTCGCCCTTGGCGCCGTACCCGTAGGCGAGGCCGCCGATCGTGACCGTGTAGCGGGCGACGCCGGTCGGCTCGCTCGGCGCGGTGCTGCCGGTGAGCTTCTTCGCCCGGCGGACGATCTCGGGCAGCTGGGCGACAATCCGGGAGCCGGGGCACGACGTGTGTCCGCCCCACGCGCTACCGCCGAGGCCGTGGTACGCGAGGCCGCGGTCGCTGGTCGACGTGGCGACCTTGAGCGGTACGCCGTAGGTCACGTGGGCCCACGCCAGTACCTCGGCGTTGCGGTCGAGCTGGTCGTCGGTGAGGGTGTCGCCGCCCTCGCCTTCGTTCTCGACGGACAGCCACGCCGTGTTGCCCGCGGCTTGGGCCCATGCGCGGTCGCTCGTGTCGACCCACTGATACAGGGCGCCGCCCTTGCCGGTGCCGAAGTGGCTCGACGCGCGGGCCTTGCTGTCGCGAAACCAGCTGTCCGTACCGGCGAGGGTTCCGGCCATGATGTGCACGACGACGCCGCGTACCTCGGCCTGTCCGCCGTCGGTGTAGTTGATCGGGATCGGGCGCCATGTAGCGCCGGGCATACGTGCCACGGTGGGTGTCTCCAGACATGAAAAAACGCCCCGGCGCGGTGCGCGAGGCGTACGGGTCGAGCAGGTGTCAGACGTTGGCGAGAGCCATGATCGGGATGTCGTGGTCGGCGAGGACGGCGGCGGCGGACTGGCTCACGGTGGTGGGCAGTGCGGCGTTCGCCTGGCCTTCCGTGTACCAGGCGCGCGCGAACGGCGTTCCCGGCATCCAGAAGTTCGCCGTGGCGACCGGCGCCTCGTTCTGCACGTGGTAGAACGCGAAGTCGGCGGTACCGCCCACCACAAGCGCCCACGCGGCCCAGTACCGGCCGGGCGTCAGCACGGTTTGTGTGACCGCGAGGGGCACGGCGCCGATGTGGTTCGAGACCATGGCGGGCATCGAGCCGGATTCCTGCCCGGCCATGGTGAGCGCGACGGCGGCCGACTCAACGACCTTGGTCCCGTTCTCCCGGTAGATCCCCGCGCGGTAGCGGTTGGTGGACACGCCCCCGTAGCCGCGGGCGAACATGACGATCCTGTCCACGGTCGTGGATTCCGTGATGTTGAACCCCACGAAGTACAAGCGGTTGGGCTTGAGGTACTTCGCTACGGGGTTCGCCACGGTGTACGGGTCGCATGACCACGCCTCGAATCCGAGGGCCTGCGGCGTCCACATGTTCCGACCGGCGGCGGCGGGAAGCTGCGCAATCGGGACGCGGGCCGAGGCGTCGAGAGACGCGACGCCGTTCGCCGCTGCTCGCGCGGTCGTGGCGAGGGCGCCGACCTGGGCGGCGGTGTGCGTGTGCCCGGCGGTCGCCGCGCCCACGTCGCCGGCGGCGAGGACGACAACGCCCGTGTACCCGTTGACCGATGCGACGGCGCCCCCGCCGCTGGACGCGGGGAGCTGGGCGGCGGGCACCTTCCCGGACGCGTCCAGCTGCGCGACGCCGTTCGCCGCGCCCGGCGCGGTGGCCGGTACGGCGCCCACGGCGGCAGCGTCGAGAGTGACCTCGGCGGCGCTGATGCCGTTGACCGACTGCACGACGCCCGGCGCTCCGGGCGCTCCGTCTGCTCCGTTCGTGCCGGGCGTACCGGCGGCGCCCTGGTCGCCCTTGACGCCCTGGGGGCCGACCAGGGACGCGAGCCACTGGGCGCGGGTGCCGCTGTAGCCGGCGGCGACGGCGACCTCGTACGCGTCGTTGCCCTCGGGGCCGGTCGCTCCGGTGTCGCCCTTGACGCCCTGGGGGCCGACCAGGGACGCGAGCCACTGGGTAACGGTGCCGTTGAAACCCTCCTCGACGGCGACCTCGTACGCGCTGTCGCCTCGTACCGCGACGTAGTTCGGCGTCGATGGGTCGGTCGGCGCGATGTCGGCGAGGTCGACCTCGGGGGCCTCGGCGGGCAACAGGATCGAGTACACGCGGTTCGTCGCGACGCCCGCGAGCTGTTCGGCGACCTGGTACGACCAGTCGTCGGGGATCATTCCGGGGGCGTCGGTCGCCGGTAGGACGACCTCGAACGCCCCTGTGGAGTCGAGCGGCGCGGTAACGGGCCCGCCGAGGATCACGTCGAACTCGCCGAACGTGACCAGGGACGGCGCCCGCACCACGACCTGTCCCGTGAGGGGACGGCCGTCAGGGGTCAGGAACCGGCCCGTCAGTTGGACGGTCGGTATCCCCTCGGGGAGCGGCATCGGTGGGTTCCTCCATGGTCGGCGGTGCGTAGGTGTGGGGGTCGTTGCCCGGGTCGGGCATAACGCCGCTGCTCGCGGCGTCCGGGGCGGGGTCGGGCGCGGCCGTGGTCACGGGGCCTCCGCTGTGGTGAAAGCGTTCCGGGTGTAGACGCCGAGGCAGTTCGTCTGAATCGGGCCGTTGCCGCTCCGTACGGAGTGCTTCAACCGGTAGTTGACGTGGTCCATGAAGCCCTGCCGGACCGGCTTCGTGATCTGGCGCAGCGTCCAGCCGTTCGAGGTGTTCGCGACCCACGACTCGATCACGCCGTCGCTGTCCTCGAACTGAACATTGGCCGTGGTCCCGGCAGGCGTGTAGGTCTCGAACGCCGCGTACAGAACGCTGTTCATGAGCCTGGTCGCGCCGGTCCACGCGGTGGTTGTGCCGGTGTTCGCGGTCTGCTGCCCGGCGGTCGACTGCATGGGGATGGGCATCGAGGGGCGGCCGAGGAACCCGTCGGCGTAGGCGTCATCCATGACGATGACCTCGCCGTCGCGTGACCACATGCGGATCATTTGCGCGTCGGCGCTGTTCACGTCGTCGCCGACGGTCAGGGCGGCGGTGCCGCTCTCCCGGCCGAGGCCGACGCCCCAATCGCCCTGCGGTGTCTGCCCGACGATGAACGTCCGTTGACCGCCCGGGGTCTGGGCGATCAGCTGCCCGCCCTCGCCGATCACCACGTCGCCGGCCATGACCTGATTGAGGGCGGGGCGCATCTGCGCGCGCCCGCGCAGCTGCCTTACCTCGCGTTCGAGGGCGGCGATCCGGTCGAGTACGTCCTGTGGGACGAACGGCATTACGGGGCCTCCAAATACAGCTGGGCGGTTTCGGGGCGCCCGCGCTCGGGCGGGCTCACGCTGATGCCGACCACGCGGTACCGGGCGTCGAGCGCGGTCGGGTGCCACAGGTCGCGGATGCGTAGGCGGATGGTCGAGCCGACCAGGCCGGGCGTGATCGCGCCGCCGAGCCGGACCGTGATTTCCGGGATGGTCACTGGGTTACGGGCGGCGGCGTGGTCGGCGCGGGCGTAGGCGTCGAGGGTGTCCTGTCGCTCAACCGTGGTGTAGTCGCTCGATCCGTCGAGGCGCGGCCACCCGGCGGCGAGGTCGTCGTCGGCGACCAGGACCGGCGAGGTAAGGGGGAAGGAGTCGGCGGCCTGGTTCGTGTTCACGGACGCGCCGCGCGTCTGCCACGCGTTCGCCTTCTTGGTGGCGTCGACCGGCCACGTGTAGGACAGAACGGGGCCCGGATGGTCGAGGACGACCTCGGACGCGCCCGTACGAATCGTGGGGTGCCCCAGCTGCAACCGCTTGATCCGGCGGCCGTCGCTGTCGCGGAAGCTCGCGATACGCCACTCGAACCCGTTCTCGACGGCGGCGAGGTCGTCGAGCAGGTCGCCGATGCTGGGCAGGTCGTACCGCAGGTACGTACGGTCACGCGCGATGCCGGACGGGTCGGCGTCGTACGTGATGCCGATGTCGCCGCCGGCCGCGCTCTGCGCGTAGTCGACCAGGCCGCGCGCTATGTCGAACTGGTCGACCTGCTGCGCGATCTGGGTGTCGTACAACAGGCGCCGGTACAGGTAGCTTTCCCACCCGCCAGCCTGAATCTGAGCGCCGAGGAACCCGCGGGCATCCGAGGCGAGGGCGAGCGTCCACAGGACGCCGCCCCACCACAGGTCGCGCCCGCGCTCGACCCATATCCCCGTACGGCCGGGCAGGATCGCCCGGCGGGCACGTTCGGCCACGGCGCGGTTGGGGATCGGCACGGTGCCGGTGAACCGGCCGGTCTTGCCGATGTAGTCGTCGAGGCTGACACCCTGCACCGGCAAGGCGTCGAGCAGCTGGTCGGACCGTAGATCGCAGAACAGGACCCGGTACGGGGGCGCGGCGCGCACGGCACCCCCCGTCACGGCAGCAGGAACGTGCACGACGCCCTGATGTTCCGGTCGCTGCGCAGCGCGCCGCCCCCGGACCACGTTCGCAGCGTGAGCACACCGGACGTGGCCAGGCGGGCGGACCCCTCGCCGTACCCGTCGGACACGGATATGTCGGCGTCGATGTTCGGGCGCCACCCGCTCGGCAGGGTGCCGATCGTCTCGTCGTTGATGTTGCCCGCCGCGTCCACGTTGAGTTGCGCGCCCTTGCGGCTGACCTCAACCACGAACGAGCACACGCCCGCGTCGGGATTTCGGCGCGCGGCGAAGGTGTTCAGCGTGTAGCCGGACGAGACGACGAACCCGGTCGAGGTCGACTCGGTCCGACGCGGGGCGCGGTAGGTCTGCCATTCACCGGCCGTGGCGTTCCAGCGTTCCAGCACGCTGCCGTTGTCGCGGTACTGGCCGTCGTACGCGCCGTCGAAGCCGAGGCCCCACCCGCGCGGGATGATGCCCCCGGCGGCGGTGGTGTAGCGCCGCCGGTCGGCGAGGGCGGACGCCCAGTTGATGCCGCCCACGCCCGCCGAGGTGCCCGCGGGTACGGTCACGTCCCACAGGCGCAAGCTCGCCGATTCCAGGGTCGGCGCGGTCGGCGTCGCGTCCGGCTCGCCCTCGACCACCTCGATACGGGCGAGGTTCTGCCCCTGCTGGTCGAACAGGCTGTCGAGCACGCGCACGGCGACGGTGTCGATGCGGCCGAACTGCGCGTCGCCGTCGGTGAATGTGAGGGTGACCGGCCCGTCGTTGGCGATCGGGTACGCGCCCTGGGCGTCGGTGCCCTGTACGTACGCGCGCCCGGCGCCGATCTGGAGTTGCATCGCGGCGGCGCCGGTTGCGGCGAAGGGGTCACCGCCGGGGAGGACGCCGTCACGGACCCTGATCGGGGACTCTTGCGCGACGGGCGACACGGGGGCGAGGCGGGTGTCTTCACGGGTCTGCGCCTTGGGCAGCAGCCATGCGGAACGCACGGTCACGGGGGGTGTCTCCTTACCAGTAGGCCGGGCGGTACCGCACGGTTGCGGTCGCGGCGGGGTCGCCGGACGCGGCGCGGAATTGCAGCTGCGAGGGGCCCGGCGGAAGAGTCCATGTCTGCTCGGGAACCGAGCGCGCGGTCGCGGTGTAGATCCGCGAGGCGGTCGCGTTGAGCGTGACCGTGCCCGCCGCGGTGTCGACGGCGAGCACGTCCTCGGCGGCGAGCGGTAGGTCGTATTCGAGTACGTCGCCCGTGTCCACGTTGGTGATCGAGGGCCGTTCCACCGGGCCCCGGAACTCGATCAGTGGATGGGTCGCGGCGTCCCCGACGTTGACGACCGACAACGTGCCGGTGCTGCCGGGGGTGCCGAAGTCGAGCGGCCACGACAGGCCGCCGGACGGCGAGCCGATCAGCAGCGACGACGTGCCGATCGGGACCGGCGCGGGGAGCGCGGCGGGCAGCAGTACGACCGGCTGCACCCACGCGGCCCCGGCGGGCGCCGTCGCGTCGAACGTGCCGTCGCCCTGGTCGCCGGTCGAGTCGGCGAGGTACGCGCCGGACGCGTCCCACCACCGGAGGATGATCGTCGCCCCCTGGGCGGCGACGAGCGCCGACGTGAACGCGACCTCGGCCCCGACGGACACCGGCCACCCGTAGTCGCTCGACTCGGCCGACCAGACCAGTTCACCGCCGGCTGTCTGGGGGTGAACGCTCACCGTGCCGACGCCGTCGCCGGCGAGGACGGGGTCGCCGTCCGTCCACCAGCGCCACAGCTCGCCGACGCCGGCGGCCTGCTCGCCGTCGAGAACCTGCTCGGGGTCGGTGTCCCACGTCAGGCCGCTTTCCGGGGCGGGCAGGGTCGCGGGGGCGACCTGCTCGACCAGGCCGTACCGGCGCGGGTCGGTCGCGACGAACTCGACCGCGCCGCCCGTGATGGTGCCGAGCCGGTAGCCGAGGCTCGCGGGTATCGCCCGGCGGGTCGCGCGGGCCCACACGAGCAGGGGCCCGCGTTCGTCGATCCACACGACGAGCGGTAGTTCGTCCTCGACCGGCACCGTGCCCCGGTTGAGGGCGGCCACGACCGCGCCGACGGAGGCGCGCGGGGCCCGGATGACCAACCCGTCGAGGCCGATCGTCCGGGCCTGTGCGAGCAGGCCGCCGGGGAACGCGCCGTGCGCGTCGCTGCGCGGGACGGTTCCGGAGTCGAGGCCGGGGAGGTCTTCCCACCCAGTGAGAGTCCGCCACCCGTAGGGGGTGCCGGGGCCGAGCAACAGGTCGCCGTACTGGACGTGTCCGGGCCGGGTGACCTGGTCGCCGACAGCCATCGTCACCCCCTCGCCTTGGCAAGCCAGTTGAGCGCGCGTGCGTTGTCGTCCGGGCTGCCGTTCTCAGCGGCGTGCCAGTGCTCGACGTGCACGGTCGGGCCGGAGGCCGGCGCGGCGGCGAACGGCGAGCCGTAGCCGGGCACGACCGCGCCCGCGAGGGCGGGCACGGCGGGCGGCTCGACCAGGTTTTGCATGGTGCGGGCGACCGCGCCCGCGCCGCTCTGGATTCCCTTGACCAGACCGGCGGGAATCCACCGGCCGACCTGCTTTGCCATGACGCGCGACGGCGAGTGAATTCCCAGAGCCTTTGCGATCGGTCCAGGGATCATGTTTTTCGCAAAGGAAATCAGCTGGCTTTTCAGCCAACTGCCCATCGAGCGAACGCCGTTGTAGAGGCCGCGAATCAAGTCGCGTCCCTTGTCCGACAACAGATCCTTGAGGCTGCCGACAGCGGAAACGATTCTGCCGGGCAAGCCGCGCACCCAGTTGACGAGTTCCGTCGCCTTGCGAACGCTTCCATCCTTGATGGACTGCCAATGCTTGATGATCAGGCCGGGCAAGGTCCAGTTAAGAAAGAAGTTGATCAGCTTTTGCGGCAGGCCCTTGACCCAATCCACAATTCCGTTCCAGACCCGAACGGTTCCCGACTTGATGGAATCCCAATGCTTGATGATGATTCCAACAAGCGTGAAATTCAGGAACAGGTCGAGGAGGAACTGACCCACGGACTTGATCTTGTTCCAGATCCAATCCCATGCGGCGCTCGTGGCGCTCACGATGGTGTCCCAGTTGGCGACGATGAGCGCGACCAGGGCGACCACGGCCGCGATGATGAGCCCGACGGGGCCCATCGAGATAACCCACGCCGCAGCCATCCGGGCGGCCTGAATCATCGACTGTGCGCCCATGAGGACCCACGCCCCCACCACGCGGGCGGCGGCGGCGACGGCCCCCGCTCCCTGGGCGATCCACCCAGCGAGCATCGTCGCGTTGGCGGCGAGGAACGCGCCGACCGCACCCGCCCCGGCGGCACCCTGGGCGATCCAGCCGGCGACGACCGCTGTCGACGTGGCCCACGCCTGTGCGGCAAGGGCGATCAGCGTCGGGAGCAGAAAGGTCATGATGAGACCGGCGGCGACCGTGAACGCCGTCGAGTGGTCATCGACGAACCCGGCTGCTGCGGCAACGCCCTTGCCGAATTTGAGGGCGTAGTCGTAGCCGGTCATCAGGGCGGGTACGACGTAGTCGCCCATCACGCCGACAAGCCCTTGCATGGCGCCGCGCTTGAACATCTCGAACTTCGTTGCGGCGTTGTCCCGCATCGCGTTTCCGGCTTTGTCGGTCGCGCCCTTGACGTCGCCGAGTCCCTTTACTGCGGTGGAGGGATCGAGCTTGAACAACGCACCTTGCAAATCCTCGGCCTTAGTGCCGAAGAGTGCGACAGCGGTCGCATTTCGCTTGGCCGGGTCCTCAATAGCCTTGATTCGCTGGAGAACGTCGCCGAGTGCCTTACTGGCCTCGGGTCCACCCTTGGTGAACGTCTTAGCCATTACATCAGCGTTAAGGCCAATATCCTTGAAAGCCTCGACGCTTCCCGCAGACATGTCCTTACTGCGGATCGCGAATTCTTTCAACGCGTCCGCGACTGTGTCCGCGTCGCGCGCGCCGCCCTGCAACCCCTGTTGCATAAGGCCCATCGCGGTTTGCGCGTCGAGGCCGAGGTCGCGGAATTGCGTCGGATATTCGCTGAAGGTGTCGAGCAAATCCTCGGCGGAATTGACGCCCTTCTGTGTTCCCTTGACGAGAACGTCCATCGCCTCATCCGCAGACGACGCGATGCCGGTCTTGAGCATGGTCCCGACGGCGCGGGACACCTTCCCCACGTCCTCGCCCATCACGGCCGCGGTGTCCGCGACCCGCTTGGACATGGTCTGTATCTGGGCCTGTGTCGCCTCGGGCGGCAGCAGCCCGTTTTGAGCAATGCCCTTGATGACCTCGGCGCCGTCCTCGACCGAGTCGACGATCGCGCCCGCGTACAGGTCGCCGGCGACCTTGCCGTACTTCGCCGCGACGGGCCCCGTGGTGCCGAGTTGGGCCTGTAGCTTGCCCTGCACCTTGCCCTGTTCGAGGGCCTGGCCGACTCCGGCCATGAGGGCCGCGCCGATCGTCGCGCCGACGGCGGCCCACCCGAACGCCGCGAGGGCGCTCGATCCCTGATCGGCGGCGCTGTCGGCGCCGTCGGCCATGCCGTCGCCGAGTGCGTCCCCGGCCTGCTGACCGGCGCGGTTGGCGTCGGCGACCATGGTGTCACCGGTCCGGCGCATACCGGCCTCGGCGCGCTGCATGCCCGCGGCGGCGGGGCCGTCGTCGACAACGATCGTGGCGAGGAGTTCGCCGACGGTCAGGGACACGCCGGATCACCTCCTGTCGGGGGTCATCCGGCGCGGTGCCGGTGGTGCGGTTACGCGGCGGGAATGCCGGTGATAGCTGCGATCTCTGCGGGGTCGGTCACCTTGCGGGGGGTACGCGACCAGGCGCGGGCGAACCGTGCCTCGCCGGACAGGCCAGAGATCAAGGCCAGGAACCGGCGGGTGGACAGGGCGGCGAGGTCACGGGCGGCGAGGCCGTACTCGCGGGCGAGGTCGGCCTCGACGGCGGTCCAGTTGATCAGGACCGCGCGCCAGAACTCCGCCCCTTCTTCCCCTTCTTCTTCGCGGTCGTCCGGCGCGCCGCCCTGTTCGGCGCGGCGGCTTTTCCCGCTTCCTGCTGCTCGTACAGTTCGGCGGCGCGCGCCATGGTGCAGCTGCCCGGCTTGCGGATGTTGGCGGCCGAGTAGATGAGCACGACGCCGAGTTGCCGGTCGGTCAGGCCGTGCTCGGCCCACGTATCGAGGACATCGGCCCCGTACAGGGTGGCGAGCATCCGCCGCACGTCGTTGGGGTCGCTCGACTCCTGCACGCGCTCCATCTGGAGTGTGAACATCAGGGGCAGGGACTCGGGCAGGGTGTACGTGCTCCCGAACAGGGTCAGCCGCTCGCGCGGCCGGGTGGCGGACTCCTCGGCGAAGAACGCGTCAAAGTCGGCCAGACCGGCGGCGTCGAGGTGCTGCTCGTCGTCCTGGTCGAGGGCGAGGTCGAGGTCGGTCACGGGCTCACCACCGCGGCGGTGGTCGGCGTCCCGCATCGCGTGAGGGTCGCCGACCAACTCGTCTTGTCGTTGTTGCCTCCGCCCTGCTCGCCGGGTGTGACGGTGGACTCCCACACGACCCACTGAGTCTGTGACTCGTGGCGCCACCGGACGCGCCCGCGCGACTCGAATCCGAGGCGGTTCGTCCACACGGTGTCGATGTACGCCTGTCCGGGGTCCTGGGCCTTGGTGGTCTTGTCGATGCGGTACTGACCCTCGATCGAGAGGGACGCGCCCCGCTGCATGACGTCCTGTTCAAACATGCCCTCGGACTCGAAAACGGTCGTCTCGGTCGTCTCTTCGTTCTCGCCCGGATTGTGCGTGAACGTGTTGATACCGGCGATCGGGAGCCATGTTTCCGAACCGGCCTCGGCGTCCTCGACCTCGAATATCCAGCCGCGGGCGTCGATGGGGCGCGAGTTGCCTGCCATCGGGTGGTTCTCCTTACGTGGGTGCGGGGCCGGACACGTCAAGGTCAAAATTGACGACGTGCTCGTGTCGGCCGGTGGAATCGGGCCCCAGCGGGGCGGGAGTGCCGCGCGCGGCGGCGAGGGTGAGCCACAGGCCGCCGGGCAGTTCCACGCCTGCGAGGCCGTGTACGGCGCGGTACAGGGACTCGCACCGGGCGCGGGACAGGCGGGGGTCGGGACCGCCCCGTACGCGGACCTGTAGGCGCCGCTGTTCGGCGTCGTCGCGCGCCTCGGGCGCGGGCCCGTCGTACAGGGCGAGCGACACGGCGGCGTCGGGCGCGGGCGGCATCGCCTCGATGAACAGGTCGCCCGCGCGGCCGGTGGGGTCGTAGGCGACCAGGCCGAGGCCGTCGAGGTAGCGGGCGAGGGCGTCGAGCAGGTCAGCCACGGAGCGACCTCCGCACCTGGGCGGCGATGATGTCGGCGACGGCGCCGGCTTCCTCCGTGAGGGGACCTTCGAGGTACTTCGCGGTCCGGCCCCCGTCGTGCCGGTAGTGCAGGTTCTCGTGTTGCCTCACGGCGTACGGGGTGTCGTAGGACACGCCCGCGGTGAGCGCGCTCTCGTCGACCGAGGCGACGCCGCTCCGTTCGAGGGTGGCCTCTTCGATCGGCACCCGGCGGCGGGAGCGTTCGAGGACGTGCTCGGCGGCGAGGCGCAGACCTCGCACGGCCCCGGCGCGGGTGCCGCGCAGTGCGGCGGCCCCGTTCCACGTGAGGCGGGCACGTGCGGTCACTCGCAACTCACCTCCGTGCACGCGGGAACGGGGAGCCCCGGCGCGGTGTGCTCGGCGGTCGTGATCGCCGTGGTGGTCCGGCCGTCGGGGAGCGTGATCCGGGAGCCGGGCGGGCTGTCGAGGCCGGGCTCGGCAATCACCTGCGTGGTGCTGACGACCTCGCGGCCGTCGGTGGCCCGGCGGACCTGCCGGACGGTGGCCGAGACCAGGGCGGGCACGTCCTCGACCGGCGGCCCGTACTGCGGTCCGTACGCGCTGTCGCCGAGGTAGGGCTCGACGGTGATCCGGTGGCGCAGCAGGTAGCGGGGGACGTTCACCAGATCACCCCCGGCAGCAGTCCGGCGCGCGTCAGGGCGCGGTGCGCGCGGGGGGCGAGGTCCACGTCGCCGGCTGCCTGGGCCCCGTCGCGCCGGTCGCCGAGCGAGACAGGGCCGATGGAGACGCTTCCCCACTTCCCGCCGGCTCCTGTGCCGTCGTCGCCCGTGGCGAGCTGGTACTCAACCTGGCTGCACACGGCGTCGGCGAGGACGGCCACGACGGCCGGATCGGTCGGCAGACCGGCGGCGTCGACCGCATAAACGCTGGTGAGTAGGGCGTCGTCGATGTCCTCGGACGCCCGCGCGAGCAAGCGCTCGGCGCCCGGTGGGGCCGGTGTGCCGGTCCAGGCGGCCAGTTGCTCGGGGGTGGCGTAGACGCGGCCCACCGGTTCACCCCCCGTCGGTCGTATCCTGCTCGGCCTTCCGGCGCGGTACGGGACGCTTGCGCTTGGGTGCCTCGACCGGCTCGGCCGCGATGCCTGGGGCGACGGACTCGGGCCCGTGCGGGTTGGCCTCGCCGGCTCCGGACGGCGCGCCCGTGTCGCCCGGACGCGGGTCGACCGCCGCATCGCGCAGCGCGGTACCGACCTTCTCGACCTCGACCTCGCGCGGGTCGACCAGCGCGACCGGCGGGGGCTGGATCGGCGCCGTCTTGTCGACGCCGTACCCCCGGCGGCGCGCGTACGCGATGACCGCCGGGTCGTCCGTGGTGGCCTTGCCGTTGCGGAACCGGAGACCGGCCGGGCCGTCGCCTGTGAACCCCTCAACGGGGCTGTGAAGGGTCGCCATGATCACGCCACCTTGACGCCGCGCAGAACGGCGGCGGCCTTGGTCGCCTTGAGCGCGACGCCCACGGGCCCCATCTCGACCTCGCCAGTCTTGACGGCGCCCGCGCTGTTGAAGTCGGGGAGCCACTGACGGACCAGGGCGCCGCCCGTGGTGCTGATGCCGTGGAAACCGTCGAGGCCGAGGCGTACGGCGTAGATGTCCGTGGTGCCCGCCTCGGCGTCGGTCGGGATCACGGGGTCGTTGCTGCCCGCCTTCGCGCCGAGGTCGACCAGCGGCACGCCGCGCCACGTGGTGATCGTGCGGCCGAACGCGTCGAGGGTGCCCAGCTGCGACACAAAGTCGCCGATGGTCTCCAGCGCCGCGAGGGCATCGGCGTTCATCAGGAGCGCGGTCGGGGCGCCGTCCAGCTTGGCGTACAGCCGGCGCAGGTGCTTGAGCGCGGCAATGCCGGTCACCTGGGAGTTGACGGCCGACCAGTCGTAGCCGGTCGTGGTGCCGACGGGCAGTTCGGTGCTCGACCCGGCGAGGGCCTTGTCGAGGCCGTCGAAGCTGTCGGCGTCGACCGCCGAATCGCCGTTGATCACGGCGTCGGAAAACGTGGCGTTCGCCGCCTTGATCTTCTGCGACATCTGGAGGCTGACCTCACCGGACGCGGCCGGGCCCATGTTGGCGAGGACGCGGTCGATCTGGAACGCGCCGCCCAGAACCTTGAGATCCGTGGTGTACCGCTGGCGCGTGACCTCGGTCTTCTCGTACTCGCTGTTGATCGCGCGGAACGCGGCGGTGGGCTGCGTGATCAGCCGGGTGTATCCGTACGTGAGCGTCGCCCCGCCCCCCGCCGGGTTGACCACGTCGTCGAACGTCAGGTTGTCGAGCAGCCACGACGACTTGCGGAATTCGTCGATGACCATCAGGTCGATGTCATCCTGTGTGTTGAGCTTCGCCTGAGCGAGGGTCACGGCCATGTGCGGTTACTCCTGGGGTGTCAGCCGCCCAGACGGGCGGCGATTGCGTCGGTGAGGGTGGCGGGCTTCCGGTCGCCGGTCGGTGCGCCCTGGAACTCGGCGCCGCCGCGCGGGGGCCCGGCGGGCGCGGCGCGGTACAGGTCGGGGTCGGTGGCGACCTCGTCCGTGATCGCCTTCTTCAGCTGCTCGGCGAATCCGTCGGCCGTGGGGTCGAGGGCGGCGAGCTTGTCCACGAAGGAGCGGGAGTTGAGCAGGCGCGAGGCGTTGGCGCCCTCGGCCCCGGCGGCGCGGTACGCGGCGAGTTCGGAGCGGGCGGCGCGCAGCTGCCCGGACAGGTCGGCAACCTGCTCGGTCAGCTTCGCCGGGTCCGGCGGGCCGTCGTCCTGGACCAGGCCGAGGGCCTTCCCGATCTGCTGCGCGATCTCGGTCCGGGCCTCGTCGGCGGCCTTCTGCTTCGCCGTGATCCGGCCCTTACCGGCCTCGGCGCGCGCGTCGCTGAGTGCCTTCTGTGCCCATGCGGGAAGGGTCTTTTCGTCACCCTCGGTCGGCTGCTGGGGCGGCTCGGCGGTCTTCTGCTGGGTCGGGTCCTGCCCGCCCGGCTGGCCGTTCGGGTCGCCCTGCTGGCCGGTGCCCTGCCCGCCGTCGCCGCCCTCGCCGGTGCCCTGCCCGCCGTCGGCGTACAGGACCGGAGAGAACGGGTTCACCGCGTAGGGGTGGGCCCAACCGGCGCCGTCGAGGCGGCGGCGGGCGAGGGTGCGCGTGTTCATGGGGTGCACTCCTGGTGCGTCGGGCCCGCTCCTGGCGGGCGCGTTCGGGCATGCAAAAGGGGCCCGCTCCTGGCGGGCCCCTCGGGGGTGTCGGTACTGCTCGGGCTACTCGTTGTCGGCCACCGGCCGAGCGCGGGCGTAACCCTTGATCCACGCGGTGCGTAGCAGGGAATCGGACGGATGCGGGCACGTCCTCACGTCGTCGCCTCGGCGCCCGGCCTCGGCTCCCTGGATGACTGCCCGCGTGATGTCCTCGCGTGTGCCCACGCGTCCCCCTTCACCGCTTGTTCTGGTGGTCCGTCTCGTTCTTGCGGGCCCCGGACGCCCAGCGCTGTTCGCGGCCGGTGACCTGCTCGACGAACTCGGCTTGAGTCAGCCGGCCATGGGCGGCCCACCACTCCTTGAGTTCATCCGAGGCGCGGGCGTACGCGATGCGCGCGGGCCCGCTGAACAAGGATGCCGGGTTGATTCCCGCCGCGGCTGCCTTCTTGTTGAGCAGGTAGCCGTTACAGGCGTCCTCGGCGGCGAGGTACTGCCGGTACACGTACTCGTCGTACAGCTGCCGGGCCTCGCGGCGGGTAATGAGGTGCCGCTCGTCGTCGACTTCCGCGACCTTGCCGTACAGCTTCTCGGCGGCCTCCCTGATGCCTGCCCAGAACCCGTCCTCGCCGTCCTCGGCGTGCGCCCCCCACGTGTCCGGGGGCGGCGCGGGGTCCATCACTTCGGCGAGGGCGTCGCCGTCGGCGAGCAGGTCGTCGACCGCGTTCCCGGTGACGGCCGGGGGCGGTAGGGCGACGGCGTCGCGGCGGTCCATCTCGGCCGCGATCCTGAGCAGTTCCTCGCTGTCGGCGTACTGCATGCACCAGGCGAGGGCGTCGTCGCCCACGTCCGCGAGGTCCGCGGCGAGGTTCCCGCCGGGGAAGTACCGGCCGAGCAGGTCGCGCCGGTCGGCCTCGGCGGCGAGGGCGGCGAGGTCGTCGCCCTGGGCGAGACGCGCGCGTGCGGCGAGGTCGTGGTCGGACAGGCCGACCAGGTCGGAGCGCACGCCCGGTAGCCGACTGGCGAGGTCGCGCCGGTTCATCTCCGCCATGACGCGCAGCGTGTCGCCGTCGTCGAGGTGGGGATACGCCCGCGCGAGGTCGCTGTCGCTGAACGCGAGCAGGTCGTCAGCGAGGCGCCCGCCGGGCCGTACGCGGCCGAGCAGGTCGTCGAGGTCGCGCCGGTCGGCCTCGGCGGCGATCCGGGCGCGGGCGCGGTCGTCGAGCAGGCGCGAACCCTCGGCGGCGGCGAGCTGGTCGTCGCTCATCTCCCGTACCGACCGGTCGTCGCCCGACCAGACGCGCGCGGCGTCGACCTGCTGCGGGGTCGCTTCGGTGCGCCGCTCGGGGAGGTTCGAGGCGCCCGGCTGCTCGCGGTGCCGCAGCCGGCGCAAGTCGGGGTGGGCGGCGAGGTGGTCGCGCATGGCCCCTTGCCACTGGCGGGTTTTCGCGCGGGCGGCGCGCTGCGCCTCGGGCGTGACGGCGGCGGCCTCGCGGTTCTTCCACTTCCTGATGTTCCGCTCGATCGCCCGCTGTCTCTGTCCCGCTTCGTACCCGGCGGGGTCGCTACTGGCCTGCTCGGCCACTGTCAGACCCGGGGTGTATGCCGACACGGAGTGCCTACAGTTCGGGTGTTGCAGCCCTGCCCGGCGCGCCTGGTCGAGCGACCCGGCGACCCGCACGCGGATCATTCGGCCGTCCTCGACGGCGTGCTCGACCTCGACCGTGTGCTCGCCGTCGGGCCCGCTCACGGCCAGTACCCGGCCTTCCCAGTCCCGGCAGAGCGGGCACTCGCGCGGTGCGTTGGACACGATGACCAGGTCGACGCCGTGCTCGGTGAGGGTGCGCGTGTGCGCCTCGGTCGCGGCGCGGCCGACGGATGTCCGGACGGCCATTTCCGCGTAAGAGGTGAGCTGCCAACGGCGGCCGGAGCGGTCGCGAAATGACGTGATGCCCTGGTCGGCGAACCTGCGCATGGCGTCCTGTGTCGCCTGCCTGCGGGTGCCGGTGCCCAGTAGCGGCGTGGCGGTGACCTCGGCGACGACGCCGCGGTACCCGTCCTCGACGGTCCGCAGAATCGAGCGGTGCCGCTCGGTGAGCAGGTCGACCGTTTCCTGTGCGAGCCGGTCGACGGCCTGAGCGTTCGGGGTCACGTCGTCGACCAGGCGGCGGGCATTGTCGGACAGGGCGCCCAACTCGGCGACGGCCGCGCGGTGCCCCGTGTTGTACGCGTCGGCGACGGCGTCGAACACGTCGAGGGAAACGGCCTTGCCCAACTCGTCGACAACGGCCTGTGAGGCGCGGCGTACGGCCTGGACGGCGGCGAGCTTCCGCTCGACCCACCCCGGCGCGTCGAGGCCGTCGGCGAGCTGCCGGGCGATGATGCCCAACAGCCGCGCCTCGGCGTCCGCGTACAGGTCGCGCGTACCGGCGGCGAGGTCTTCGACCATGCCCGGATGGATCGGCACGGCTCACCCCCCGTCGGTCACGCGGCCATGGGGAAGTTCCCGACGGGGTCGGGCGCGGCTGCTCCGGTCTCGGCGAGGATCGCGTCGACCTCGGCGCGTACTGCGGTGTCGTCCCAATCGGGATGCAGGATCTTGACCTTGGTCGAGGTCGACACGGCCCCGGCGCGGTTGAGCAGGTCGAGCGTGGTCGCGGTCGACTGCTCGCTCTCGGCGACGCCGTCGCCGAACTCGACGCGCGGGCGGGCGGGCGTGATGCGGCTCCCGAACAGCTTCACGTCGAGCTGCAAGAGCACGTGACACATGTCGGCGACGCCGTGTCGCCAGTACCCGGCCTTCTTGCGGCGGGTGACCATACTCCGAGCGTCGCGGCTGTCGACCTCGGTCGCGGTGACCGGCTGCCCCTCGCCGTCGAGCCCGAAACTCTGCGGGGAGTACCCGGCGGCCTGGGCGGCCTGTCGCATGATGGCCTCGGCGCTGCTGCGGTGCTCCTCGACCCGGATATCGAACTGAGCGAGGGTGATCCCCACGCCCTCGTTGGGCGGCATCGACAGTGAGTGCCAGACCTCGCGGTCGTCGTCGAACGACGCTCCGCGCCCCGGCCCGTCATTGCGCATGTAGCCATCGGGGATGATGAGCCGCGCGCGGGCGAGCCGGATGTCGCGCATCCACGATGTCCACACCTCGTCGAGGCTGTCGAACATGTCGTAGATCGGCGCACCGTAGTCGGAGCGGCCGAGCGGGGAACCGCGGTGCAGCCGGTTGGGCAGCATGTTGGGGATGTACGCGGCGGTCAGGTCCCGGATGCCGGTCGCGATACTGTCGCCCTCGCCGTCGGTGTCGAGCGAGCCGACCAGGTCGGCCGTGTCGGGGTGCTCCGTGAGCGGCACCCGGCGGCCGACGTTGTCGCTGCTCCCCTCGTACAGGGCGTGGATGATCCGGCCAGACTCGTGCCGCTCGAAGTGCCGCCATACGGTTGCCGAGGTCGAGCCGTCCAGCTCACGCCAGAACGACACGGCGCGCAGCATGCCGAACCGGAATTCGGGGATCGCGCCGTCGGGCTGCATGACGGTCAACAGCGGCCGGTCGGTCAAGTCGCGGTCCCACGTCACCCGGAGGAACACCCCGGACAGGGCGGCGGCCTGCTCGGCCGCGCCGAGGAACACCTGATGCGCGCGCCCTTCATCGAGCAGCACGTCGAGGCGTTCCTGTGTGGTGGTGTCCTCGACCTTGATCGTCGGCATGTCCGCGAACAGCAGGTCGGCCGAGGTCGACGCGATGTCGCCGGGCAGGGGGATGTGTAGGCGGTTGTCGCGCCGGTCGAGGCGGTGCTCGAACGACTTCCGCCCCCACAGCCGGCGGCGCTCGGTCGGCCGCTTGTGGTTCGTGTAGACCCGCGCGAGGCGCTGCCGGTCGCCGCTGTACCACGCGTCGTCGATGCGCATCGCGTCGTACAGCGGGGCCCACGCCGGGGGCGGCCACGCTGCGCCCTGGTCAGGGAGTGCCATCGTCGCCCCCTTCGTCGGTGCCGTTCTCGATCGCGTCGGCGGCCTCGCGGAACATCGCGGCGAGGGCGGGGCGCAGCTGCTCGCCGGGGGCGAGGGTGAGTTCGCCTACCTCGACGGTGTGCTCGCCGACGGAGAAACGTACGGGCAGGGTGAACGATCCGATCATGGGGCGGCGGCCTTCCTGGGCGCTGTGAGCAGGTGCCGCCACTCGTGCGCCGTCGAGTGGACGGCGTAGCGCAGTGCATCGGCGCTGTGGTCGTCCACCTTCAACGGGGCGTCCTCGCCGCGCTCGGTGGCCTTGGGGTTCCAGCTGTAGCCGGGCAGTTCGTCGAGTAGTCCCTCGCACGACTCGTGTACGAGCAGCCGGTCGGCTGCGAGCAGGCTCGACACGCTGCGGATGCCGTCGCCGACCTCGTTCGAGGCGCGGGCGAGGCCGGGGTGTCCGTCCTGCCACATCTGCGTTGAGAAAGAGGCGGCGCTCGGGTCGATGAACGTCCACTCGGGGACGATGCCGAGGCCGTCGAGCCATGCCCGGATGGCGGCGCTGTACTGCGCGTCGGTCATGGTGCGGTGGGTGGCGCGGGAGTCGTGCCGCCACTCGGCGGCGGCGTACAGCCGGCCGTCGACACCTTCGCCGAGCAGAATCGCGCTCGTGGGGTTCGTAGTGCCGTAGTCGATGCCGCACCAGTACCGGCGGATGTCCGGCAGCTGGGTGACGACGTGGCGGCCCTCGTCCCACATGTCGTAGATGGCGCCCTCGGCGACGACCCATGCGCCGTCGATCATCCGGCGGCGCCAGAGTCCGACGTACTCGGCGGCGAGGCTCGCGACGTACTCGGCGCTTAGCGACGGGTTGTCGGACAGCTTGAAGTGCCACGACGCGAGGTCGAGGTCGGCGGCGCGGTCGAGATAGCCGGTCTTGAGCCAGTGCCTCGGACTGTCCGGGTTCGTGGTGAGGTAGAGCCTCGCGCCTGGCACGGAGAGGCGGGCGAGCAGCTGCACGAAAAAGCCCTCGGGCAAGAGGGTGCCCTCGTCCACGTACGCGAGCTGGGCGGTAAGGCCACGTAGGCGGCCCTCGGCGCGGGCGTCGGCGGCGCCGATCAGGTGGACGGTGCGGCCGAGGACCGTCGCCGTGGTCGCCCCGCGGGTGTGCACGATGTGCCGGGCGAGGGGCCCGAACAACGCGCGGTCCTGTAGGGGTTCGAGGCAGTTCCGTTCGATGGTCTGGAGCGACCGGCCACAGATGATGATCAGGCCGGACGGGCCCGCCCCGGCGACGGCGATCACGAACGCGAGCAGGCTCGCGATGGTCTTCCCGCTCCGAACGCTGCCGTGCCATACGTTGATACGGCGGGTGGCCTGTCCGATGCTGCGCAGCTGCTTACGGGACAGGGGCAGGCTGTCGAGGTCGAGCACCGGCTCACCCCCCGTCGGCGCCCCCGTCCTCGTCGGCGTCGTCGTCGCCGGCTGCGCGCGTCAAGGCGTCGCCGAGGGCTCCCAACATGCTCTTGACCTGCTCGACGCCCTCGCCGCCCTCGACCGGCGCGAGCTTGAGCGACTTCTCAATCGCCGTGCCGGTCGCCGCGAGGATGGCGCGTTGGTCCTGGAAGGTGGGCCGGTCGAGCCTGGTGTCGTTCCAGACGTTGTCCTTACCGCCGAACGCCCCGATGGTGCACGGCTCCCACAGCTGCGCGCGCAGCTGCTCGGCGTCGGATTGCAGGGTGAGGGCGAGGGCGGTCCGGCGCGACGCGAGGTCGGCCCGGCGTACCTCGGTGGCGACGGCGACCTCGCCCGCGCGGTCGAAGGTGAGCGGGGGCTCGAACCCGGCGGCGATCTTGGACACGGTCGAGGGCGACCGGCGGATCGCCTTCGCGATGTAGTTCCGGCCCTTGCCCTGGGCGTGAAGGGTGCGCACCTGCTCGCGGTCGTCGTCGTCAATGGGTCGAGCCACGCGCGGCCACCTCCTCACCCGGACATGCGAACGCCCCGCCGCTGGGGTGGGTAGCGGCGGGGCGTTCGGGTGGGGCGTCCGTTTCCGGGCACGCCGAGGTCGGTCCCGACTTTAGGTCACGAACCGATAACGGCGCAACCCGGAACGATCACGTGCGCGCGGGGCGCTCCGCGTCCGGACGCGCGGGCGGCGGCGTACCGCCGAGCAGCGTCTCGGCGAACACGGGGCGCAGCTGCTCGGCGGGCGGCGGCGGGGGCATCCGTCGGGCGACCGGCCGTGTCCGACGCTGCGTCGCCGGGTTGGTCAGCTGGTACGCGAGCAGTACCGGCGCGGTGTCCGACGGGCACACGTTGTTCGCCCACGCCGTGCGGTACTGCGTGGCGAGCTGTCCGACGGCCCGTCGGACGGCGTCGGCGAACGTGGGGTGCACGCGCATGATCTCGGCGAGGTCGGCGGCGAGTTCGTCGTCGATACGCAGCGACGGCCGGTCGCCGGCTGCGGGCGGGCCCGCCTTCTTGGCCGGTCGACGGTCGGTAGAGTTGTTGTTGCCCATGGTGGGGGTCGCTCCCATCGTGTTGGTAGTCGGGCCCGTTCGGCGTGTGAGGCGCCGGCGGGCCCGCGTGGGTTCTTACTGGTCTTCGTCGTCCGGGTCCGGCTCGACGCCGTGCGCCTCGGCGGCCCGGCGACGGGCGGCCCTGGTCTCGCGCTCGTGCTCCTCGAACGTGCCGAGCATGCCGGTAACGAACTTCTCGACCGCCGTCGTCTCCGCGTCGGGCTCCTTGCGCAGCACGGCGTACACGTGCGAGTCGGACACCTTGAGCAGGCGCGCGATGTCGGCGGGCTTCATGCCCTCGGCCTTGGCCCGCCGGATCATGACCGGCGTCGACTCGATCGCCTTCTCGCCCGCCTTGCGGGTCTCGGCGAGCTGCGCGAGGGCGTGCGCCATGGGGTACAGAGCCTCGGGGAACTCGCGCACGATCATGGCGGCACGGTCGGCGAGCATCTGCGACCGGCGGCCCCGTCGGAGCGTGCTCACGATGTCGAGCGAGGACAGGGGACGGCTGTCGGTGACGACCGCTCCGGACTCGACGGCGGCCGTAAGCAAGTTGAGCGCGAGTGCGGCGAGCTGGGGGCGGCCGTCGAGCAGCCGGTCGAGCAGTTCGCGGGCGTCGGGCGCGGGCCGGGCCTCGATGCCGCGCTCGGCGGCGTAGTGGCGCAGCGCGTCGGCCTGCTGCTCGACGGACGCCTCGGGCTCGGGGTCGTTGGTGCTCATGTGGTGGTGCTCCTGTCGGTGGTCGGGCCCGCCCTCGGGCGAGGGCGGGCGAGGCGGTCAGGCGGCGAACAGGGCGACCTGTTCGGGCTTGTGGGGCAGGCCGTCGAGGGCGAGCTGTACGGGGCGCACGGGGCCCGTGAGGGGCGCGGGGCGCGGCTCGGGCTGCGGGGCCTCGGTGCGCCACTGGACGGCGACAGCGACGGCCTCGGCGCGGTCGCGGGCCTCGGCCCGTACGCACCGCTTGCACAGGTGCCACCCGCGCACGGCGGCGAAGATCGCGTTACGTCCGCCCGCCGGTCGGCCGCAGAACAGCTCTCGCGTTCCGGGGCGGCGATAGTGGCCCGTGGTCTTGAGGGCGGCGCCGCGCACTGCGTAGGTCTCCACTGGGGGTGTCTCCCTTGGCGGGGCCCGCCCTCGGTGGGCGGGCCCCTTCGGCGGCGTCAGGCGGCGGGGACGATCAGGACCAGGTCGGCGGCGGCCCACGGGTCGCACACGGCCCACGGGTTGTCGTCGCCGAGGTCGACGATCGGCCCCTCGTGGTCGGCCATGGTGGCGCACGACCCACACCCGCACGTCGGGTCGTACGGCTTGGGGCGGGCGGTGTACTGGTCGTTGAAGTAGTCGGCGACGGGCAGGCGGTCGCCGTACGCGACGAACGCCGCGAGGACCGTGTCGCCCTCGACGACCTGCTCGGCGCGCACGATGCGGGCGGCGGCGGGGTCGACCAGCAGGGGGGCGTGATCCTCGTCGGCGGGGAGCGCCGTCACGACCACGGGGAAGAACTCGACAGACATCGTGTATCCCTTCGGGGTGGGGGCGCCCGCGCGGGCGCCCCCTTCGGTGGTCGGTCAGCGGTTGTCGATGACGTGGGCGCGGACGGCGGCGGCGGCCTGCTCCCAGAACTTCCACTCGCCGTCGAACTCGATCCAGCGGCCGTCCTTGCCCGTGATGTGCGCCTCGATGGGGTGTCCGGGCCACACGATGCCGCGCTCGGTGCCGTCCTCGAACACGACGACGTATCCGGCGGTCGACCACGCGCAGTACCAGCCGTCACGCTGCACGTGGTCGGGGTACTCGGTGATGTCCTGGTCTTCCTGCGACATGCACACGTCGCGGTAACGCTGCGGCAGGAAGGTGAGCACGCCATACGGGCGCAGCTTCTCGACGGCGCGCTCGAACGCCCCCTCGCGGGTCAGCTGGCCGACGAACACGTACTCGCGGCTCGGCAGCTGCGAGCCGTCGGCGGCGACGCGCTCGACGGTCCAGTACCCGTCAAGCGGCTTGCCCGCCGTGTTGAAGACTCGGTACTCGGTGCCGTGCATCTGGAAGGCGGAACGGCCCTGCTCGTCGGGCTCGCCGAGGGCGGGCTCGGGCGCGGCCTCGCGGCTGTGGGTGCCGTTGCACTCGTCGGCGCGGCCCGTCTCGGCGCAGTCGCACGGGCAAGCGCAGTCCTCGACGGCGCGCACCCAGAACACGTACGCGTCACAGGTCCACTCGCCGACGATCTCGGCGTCGGGCAGCTGGGCGAGCTTGTCGAGCAGGGCGTCGAACTCGGTGTCGTCCTCGGCGTCCTCGGCCGTGTTCGTGATGTCGGCCTCAAGCCACACACGGGCGCCGTCGAGGTCCGGCAGGCACTCGATGCGGTACTCGGGGTCGAGGCCGATCTCGTTCATGCCGACGTGGTATCGGGTCCGGCTGCTGGCGTTCATCGGGGGTCGCTCCCTTGGTCGGTGTGGCGGGTGAGGGCCGCCGTTGTGTTGTTGTGGGAGCACTGTAACCACTTCTGAACTGACTTCACAAGTCGATTCAGAAGTCGGTTCACGAAAGGGGGTGCCGAGCAACTGCCCGGCACCCCCGGCCCGTTGGGCCCGGCCCCTACGCGGCGGGCTGCTGCCGGGCCTCGGCGAGGGCGACCCACAGGGCGACCAGGTCCGCCCCCCGCCACTCGCCGGACCGGCGGCCGTCGGCGGGCGCGGTGCACGCTGCGCCGGTCGAGCAGACGACGACCGGCTCGCCGCCCGGACGGGTCCGGCCGGTCAGGCACCCGGCGCACCACGGGCACGGCTCGGCGAGGGTCGTCGACCGGCCGTCGCGGCCGAGGGCGCGCTCGACGGTCCGGCGGGCCCGGCTCGCGGTCGCGGCAACGTGGTCGAGCAGGCGGACCGGCATCGGCTCGAACAGGTCGCCCGCCGGTTCGTCGAGGGCCCGGCCCTCAAGCCACACGGCGGCCCAGTGCAGACCGAACGCGCGGGAGCCGGGCGAGGTCTGCGCCTGGTAGTGCCATCGGGCCGGGTCGGCGGCGTCGGCCTGGTCCGTGACGGACCGGCCCCGGCTGTCGCGCGCCGGTCGTATGGGGCGCTGCACGTACTCGGCGACGGCGTCGGCGAGGTCGAACAGCTCGCGCTCGACCTCGGTCGCGGCGTCGAGGGCGTCGAGGTTGAGCGGGGCCGGGTGCTCGCGCAGCAGCAGGGGGAGTCGGCCGACGGTCGCCGCCGGCTGCTCGTCCTCGACGGTGTCGGCCTGCTCGGCGAGGTGTCCGTCGATGTACGCGCGGGAGTCGCGCGGCGGCCACTCGGCGGCCGGTCGGCGGCCAACGGCGGCGAGCAGGTCGCCCCACTGCTCGCGCACGGCGGCGAGGTCGACGGCGGCGCGGCGGGCGACCGGCGGCGCGGTGTGGTCGAGGGGGGTCGTCATGGGTGCTGCTCCTGTGCTCGGTGCGTACGGCGGGGCGAGGGCGGGGTCGCCGGTCAGGCGGGGGCCTGGTCGAGGACGTGCCGCACGCGTTCGGCGAGGTCGTGGCGGCCGTTGGCGTACGCGAGGTCGGTCGGTAGGCCGAGGCGCGGCCGGGGCTCCTCGGGCAGTGCGGCCCGGACGGCGGCGAGCTGCTGCTCAAGGGACTTGGCGCGCGCGTACTCGGCGCGGGCGTCGGCCCCGTTGTCGCGCGCGTCCCTCTCCAGACGGCGTATGCGCTGCTCGGCCGTGGCGAGGGCGATGTCGTGGTCGCGCTGCTGCTCGGCGAGGCATGCCCGCGTCGATTCGGCGGCCTCGGCGAACGCTGCGTGCATGGCGGTCTGTCCGGCGTCGAGGGCGGCGAGGTCGCCGTCGAGGGCCTGCTCGATGCGCTCGGCGTAGACGGCGGCGGCCCCCATGGGGGAACCGGCGCGCATCCGGTGGGCGAGGTCGCGCACGCGGTCGAGGGCGCGGTCGGCGGCGGCACGGTGGCGCTCGGCCTCGTTGCTGCACTCGTGCGCGGCGCGCGCTATCTCCTCGGCCTGCTTGGCGCGCTGCTCGGCCTCGACGATCGCGGCGTCGGCGGCCTCGCGGTGCCGGGCGAGGGCGCGCGTCGACCCGGCGTTCGCCTTACGGGACTCGTCGGCGGTGCGCCGCTCCTCGGCGACGTACTCGCGCAACAGGGCGGCCTCGGTGCGGCTGAGGGTGCCACGGTCGGCGCGGGCGAGCAGGATGTCGAGCCCGGCGCGCCGGTCGCTGCGCTCGTGGTCGCGCCCCTTGGTGCGAGAGTGCCGCCGGCGGCGCGGGGCGGTGGTGGTCACTGGTCGTTCTCCTCGGTGCGTTCGGTGAGCACTCGGCATGTGGTGCAGCCGCGGGGGCATCGGCCTTCCCCCTTGGCGAGGCGCAACAGGGCTCGGTCTGCGGTGCGGTCGCGGAGCGGGCCGGGGTCGCGTCGGCATGCCCACAGGCCGAGGGGCACGCCGGACGCGACGACCAGGGCGAGAACGATCGCCCACGCGGTGTCGCTCACTCGGTGACCTGGGCGTCGAGGCCGGTCGCGTGCCGGTCGAGCAGCTTCCGCGTGTGGTCCATGCCGGTGAGCAGGCCGCGCGTGCCGCGGTTCACCCCGTGCTCGTCGCGGTACTCGTCGGCGTCGCGCCGGGCGAGGTCGGACAGCTCGCGCGTGTGCGCGGCGAGCAGGACCAGGGCGGCGGCGAGGGCCTGCTCGGGCGACCGGCGGGCGTCGTCGAGCAGCACGTCGCGCAGCGTGATCACGACGGGGTGACTGGCCTCGGCGTTGAACGCGAGGGCGCTCCGTACGTCGGCGACCCAATCCGTCGCCGGCTGCTGCGCCTCGGGCTTGGCCATGGCGGCGAGGCCGAGGGCGGCGAGGTCGGGGTCGTCGCCGGGCAGCTGGTCGGCGACGGCGGCGAGCAGGGCGTCGAGACCGGCGGGGCGCGGTACGGGGGCGTCGTGAAGGGGGCACGGCGCGCCGGTCGCGTACGCCGTGTCGCACGCCCCGGCGGGGCTCTCAAGGCTGTTGGCGAGCTGTCGCAGGATGTCGGCGGCCACGGGGCGGGGGAGGTTGCACGCCACGTCGGCCGGTCCCTCGTTCGGCACGGTGACGATCAGGCGGTGAGTGTCGAGCGAGGCGAACGCGACGGCGTCGGGAATGCGGGTCATGGGGTTGTGCTCCTGTCTCGGGTCCGAGGGGGTCGAGGTGGTTCTCACGCGCGCGGGAGGGCCCGCGTCCGGACGCGCGGCCCGGACGCGGCCTGATCAGAACGGGGGCTCGGTGCCTCCCTGGGTCGCCCACGGGTCGCCCTGCTGCTGGCCGTAGGACTGCTGTCCGTACGACTGCTGGGCGGGCTGCTGGCCTCCCTGGCCGTTGCCGGTCGCCTTGGTGACAGCCGCGGTTGCGCGGAGCAGCGACGGCGCGACCTCTTCGGCCTGAATCTCGTAGCTGCTGCGCTTGCTGCCGTCGGTGGCTTCGTACTGGCGCTGGGTAAGGCGGCCGACGACGATCACGCGGTCGCCGCGCTTGATGGACTCGGCGACGTGCTCGGCCTGCTGGCGCCACACGGCCACGCCGAGGAACAGCGGCTCGCCGTCTTCCCACTCGTTCGTCTGGCGGTTGAACTTTCGAGGGGTGTTGGCCATGCGGAAGTTGGCGACGGCGGCGCCGCCGGGGGTGAACCTGAGTTCGGGGTCGGCAACCAGGTTGCCCACCATCGTGATCGTGGTCTCGCCACTCATGGTTATGCGGCCCTTTCGAGGGTGCGGGTTGTGCGGGGGTGTAGGGGCGCGACGGGGGCGAGGCGGTCCTCGCGGGCGCGGCGGCGGGCGGCTCGGGCGGCGGCGTTCTTGCACGCCCGGCACTTCCGCGTTCCGTCCTTCGCGCGGATCGTGTTCGGCTGGTCGTAGGCGTGACCGGCGGGGCAGTGCGTGACCGCGGCTCGCTGCGCGACATGGTTCGTCGAGCGGAGCACGTTCACGCGGTGGGTGACGGCCTCAAGGTGGCCGGGGGCGACGCACTCGCGGCGGCGGCACCGGTGGTCAACCTCAAGGCCGGCGGGTATCGGGCCGAGGTGCTGCTCGTAGGCGTAGCGGTGGGCCTTGACGGTGCGGCCGGCGACCCAAAAGGTGCCGTACCCCTTCTCGTTCTGCGCGCCGTCCCACAGGTGACAGGGGCCGGGGCAGTCCCGGCGGAGTGACCAGGGGCCCGCGGGGTTCACCTTGGCGGCGAACCGGGCGGCCGGGGTGGGCCGTTCCATGGATGTACCTCCGTCGGGATGTAGTGGCCTTGCGGGACAGACAGACTATCTGTCTGGACAGAAAGTTAGCAGACAGGGGGGCGCGCCGGTCATGGGTAAACGCCCCCCTGTTCTGCGGTTACGCGGCGGCCGGGGCGTCGCTCTCGGGCTCGTCGAGGGTGAGCGTCCACCCCACGGCCGTGAGTTCGCCGGCGACGGCCTCGGCCACGTCCTCGGCGTCCTGTAGGCCGTTGCCGTGGGCGACCTCGACGGCGGCCCGGATGGCGGCGAGGGCGGCGTCGGGCATCATCGCTGCGCGCCGGTCACGTGCCGTGCCTCGCGCCGTCCGCACTGCTCGCGGGCGACCGGCGGGCGCACCATCATGCGGGCGAGGGCGTCGAGGTCGCGCTCGGACTGCTCGGCGGCGGCACGGCGGGCGGCGGCGGCCTGCTCGGCGGCGCGGCGCTGCGCCTCGGTGCGGTCGCGGGCCTCGGTCTCGGCGGCGAGGCGGGCGGCGAGCCGGGCGGGCCCGTCGACCTCGAACCACGTCGACCAGCGTCCGTACCCGTGGTGTTCCTCGACGATCACGTACGCGCCCTGGTCGGCCATGTCGCGCGCGATGCGGCGGGCGGCCTTGCGGTCGCTGGTCGGCTTCACGGCGGGCCGGTCGGGCCGCTGGTCCCACGATCCGGTGATCCGGAATCCGGTCGTGTTCTTCGTGCGGTCGGTCGCCTTGGCGCGGCGGCGGTGCGTGGCGCGCTCGGGGTGCTTCTTGTTCCGGTTCATGCGGCCGGCTCCCTCGGGGCGTAGTGCTGGGCGGTGGCGAGTTCGAGGCGGGACGGGTGCGGCGTGGTGCGGTCCCGGCGGCGCTTCCCGCCCTGCTGGCACGGCTGGCCGGGGCGGGCGCGGCACGTCACGTACGGGCACGTCACGTCGAGCGGGTCCGGGAGGTTGGCGGCGGCGCGGCGCTCGCGCTCGGCACGCGTCTTGCGGAAGTCGGCGAGGGCGTCGGCGACGGCGCGCGGCATGTACTCGACGCCGAGGGCGGCGAGGCGGGCGGCGGCGAACTCGTTCCGTTCGTCGCGGGTGCTTCCGCCGGTCAGTTCGCGGTAGACCGTCGGCGCGGCCTGCCCGGTGGCTATGGCGGTCCGGGTGTCGGCGAGGGCGGCGCGGTACGCGGTCTGGTCGTCGGGATCGACCGGCGGCACGGGGTCGGTGTGGCGGCCGAGTACGTCGGCCTTGAAGCTGTGCCACGGGCGCGATACGTCGCTCGGCTGGATGCGGTACGGGCTGGTCGCGATGTGGTGGCGGACGACGTGACCGGCGTGCCAGTCGCGGCCGTCGGGGTGCGGGGCCGTCGTCGGTACGTCGGCGAGCAGGTCGAACCACTGGTCGAGGCGTTCGTCGGCCTCGGCCTGGTCGGCGGGGGCGAGGCGGGGGTCGAGGCGCACGGCGTAGGCGAGCAGCGCGGCCACTTCTTCGACCATCATCGGGCGTTCTCCTGGGGGTTGAGGGCGGCGGCGAACATGTCGGCGGCGCGGGCGACACGGCCGGGGCGGGCGGCATCGAGGGGGATCACGTCGGCGCCGGGCGAGGTCGGGGCGCCGTCGGGGACGGGCGGGAGCGCGGTCCAGCCGGGCAGGAAGTACCGGACCGAGCGCGGGCGGGAGCGGGCGCGGCCGAACTGCCCTCGGGCGTGCTCGACCAGGGCGGCGACGGATGTCCTCGCGACGATTGCCTCAAGGCGGAACCACTCGGCCGTTTCGAGGGACCACTCGACGACGATCCCGGCGGCGGTGAGCGCGTCACGCAACGGAACGACGTTCACCGGAACGGCGGGGGTCGAGGCGTAGCTAGCTCGCTGTACCTCCGTAGGAGGTACAGCGGGACGGGACGGGTCGGGACGGGGGGACCGTGACGGTTCTTCGCCGTCACGGTGTGACCCGTGCTCCTGACCTGCGATGTCGTCGGGAAACTCGATCTGATTCGCGGACGGTTCGCGATTTTCGCCCGACGGATCGTCGTCGATTCGCGGACGATTGGCCGACGGATCGCGCGGATTACGCTCCTGGTTCCGCTGTTCTGCGGCCCGTTCGCGGGCGCGTTTCTGGCGCTCGGCGGCGGCGGCGCGGTCGTCCTCGACTCGGGCGCGGGTCGGGTTGTAGGTCAGGAAGTCGTGCATCACGTAGTCGCCGGCGGGCGGCTGCTCGCACCGGGCGCAGCTGTGGCCGTGGGCGTGCCACAGGCCGGACGCGACCAGCTTCCGGGCCTGGGGCGCCGTGCCGTACAGCTGGGCGACGACACCCGGTATCACGCCCTCGGTGAGGTGCTGGGCGGCGTACGCGCCCGCGCGGACCCACAGGCCGAGGGCGGCGTTACCGGCCTTGAGCAACTTCGGGTTCGTGTGCGCCGTGTCGTCGACTTTGAACCAGGTCACGGGGGTTGTGCTCCTGTCGGGGATGGGGCACCCGGGGCGAGGGGCCGGGCGGCTCGTCCTCGCCCCGGGGCGTTCACTGGGCGCGCTGGCGCTGGAAGTACGGGCGGGTCCGCGCGGGCTGGTGCTCCTCGCACCGCCACCCGCACACGTACGGGCGGACCGGCCGCGCGCCGCATCGGGGGTTGCCGTGGTCGCACGCGGGCGGCGGCGGGGGCTCGGCGGCGCTCATGCGGCGAGGCCGAACCGCTCGGCGATTCCGGCGCGGTGTAGCAGGAACCGGATCGCGTGGGCGGCCTGCTGGGGCACGACGCCGTTCCCCAACGCCTTGAGCTGGGCCGGGCGGGACAGGCCCGGTACGCCGGTCACGTGGCCGTGGTCGAGGCCCATCATCCACTCGACGAACTCGGCGGTCAGGCGGCCTCGATCGTCAGTTGGCCGGGGTGCCGGTCGGCCCGTGACCGCTTCCCACCGTTCGACCGCGGGGGCGTAGGTGCCCCAATCGAGGCCGCGGCGTTCGCCAGTGTCGGCGTCCCATCCCCGTACTTCTGGTTCGGGCTCGCCTTGGTTCCGTCGCTCGCCCTCGGCGTCGGGAACATCGGCAACACGACCTCGGACAGCGGCGGTCGAAACCCCTCGCTCGACCGGCGTCCCGGCGTCCCCGTGTCGCTCGCCCTCGGCGTCGGCAGCAGGGGCGCGGCGTCCGTCAACGTCTCCCCGTACCCCTGCCCGTACGGCGTCCCGTCCTCGCGCCGGTTCCTCGACCCGCGCGAGTCGGCGGCCGTCGGCGTCGGCAACAGGTGCTCCACCTCGTCCGCGAGCGTCGGGCCGTGCCCGCCCCGCTTCCTCTTCTCCGGGTGCTGCGACCCCCCGTTCACCGCGAGTTGCGCCGTCGGGGTCTTGAGCAGCCGCACGACCGCCGGTAGGCCGTCCTCGAACCCGACTCCCTTGCTGTCCCTCGCCCTGGGCGTCGGCAGCTGCGCGATGCGCGCCCGCAACGTGTCGTTGCGGTTCCCGTCCGGGGCCCCCGGCCCGTTCCACTCGCTCGTTGTGGGGGTCGGCAGCAGGCCACGCGATGATGAAAACGCGCTCACGCTGGTGCGGGGCCCCGACTTCGGATGCGCGCTGCACGTGCCATTCCGCATCGAGCCCGAGGTCGGCCAAGTCGCCGAGAACGGCGCCGACAGCTCGAAGAGTGTCGGTGTCTCCGTCGTCCTCATCCACAGGCGCGCCGTCGAGTCCCAGACTGCGAACGGCCTTGGCGGAGAGGAGTCCGCGAACATTCTCGATCACTACCAATCGGGGTCGGAGGATGGCTATCGCGCGGGCCACGTGGAACCACAGGCCGGACCTGGTGCCCTTGATCACGCGCTCGGGCGGCGGGCCCGCCGGGTCGGCGAGGTCGCGGGCGTTGAGTTCGGCAACCGCGGCGGCGGCGGCCATGCCGGACAGGCGCGACGGCACGGCACCGGACGGCGAGGCGGCCTCACACGTCGCGTGGTCGTGGTCGCCCCACCGGCAGTTGCCGCAGAGCAGGGCGCCCGCGGGTATGACCTGGTCGCCGATGACGCCCGCCCGCTTGCCGGCGAGGCTCACGTCTTGGCACGGGAAACCGGCGCACAGGATGTCGACCGGCTCGACGGCCGACCAGTCGACGCGGGTCACGTCGCCGTGGTTCGGCACTTCCGGCCAGTGGTGCGCGAGGATGCGCGCGGCGTACTGGTGCTTGTCGTCCGGGTCGTACTGGCAGTGCCACGCCACGGTTGCGCCGAGCAGCTTCATGACCGCCATGTCGAGGCCGCCGTACCCGCTGCACAGAGACCCGATCCGCAACCGGTCGGACACGTCGAGCGCGAGCTGTCCGGGAACGTCGGTGAACCGCTCGGCGATCAGCTGCTCGGCACGGTCGAGGGTGCGCGTCATGCGGCCTCGCCCCCCGCCGTGATCGCGGCGAGCTGCTGCGCGAGGGCACCGGAACGCCACGCGGCGGCCGTCGTGTCCTTCCCGCCCTTGCGCCACGTGATCGCGTACGTGCGCGCCCTGGTCGGCTTGATGACGACGCCGGGCACGTCGAGGACTTCACCCGTGGTCTTGTCGACCAGCTTCGCGGCCTCGGCCGCGTCCATCTCGGCGAGCAGTTCCGCGAGCTTCCACGGCTTGACCTCGCGCACGATCCGGGTCGTGGTCCACTCCTCGTCAGGCCACTGCTGCCGGACCCACCGGGCGAGGGCTTCCTCGTCGGTGACGACCGGCCCCGTCTCCCCCTTGCGCAGAGAGATCGTGGCGACCTGCTCGCCGGTCGGCAGGGACGCGACGACGCGCTCGGTCCCGTCGCGCTTCTCGGCGGCGTCGAGGGCCCGCTGTGTGCGCGCCTTCACGTCCTTCTGCGCGGCGGCCACCCGCTCGGCGAGCAGCTTCAACACGGCGGCCTCGGTGGCGAGGTCGCGCAGCGACTCGGCCGGCTGCGCGACGGCGGGCTCGGCGTCGAGCGGCTGCTCGTCGAACGTCGGCTCGCGACCGGCGGCGGCGTCCGCCTCGACCTTGAGCCGCTGCACGCCGAGCGCTTCCGTGATCGTGTCGTAGTGGTGCTGGGCGATCGGGTCGTCGAACGTCGGCTCGCTCATGCGCTCGCCGCCTTCGCGGCGTCGAGCAGGTCGTCGCGCATCTCGCGCAGCTGCTCGACGGTGCCCTCGGCCGACTTGCGCCCGTACTTCGAGCTGAACAGCTGCTCGACCTCGGCGCGGTCCGTCACGCCCGCGCTGCGGGCGGCGTCGTACAACTCGCCCACGGCGGCGGCCTGTTCCTCGTTGCCCTGATGCGGGCGCGGCTGCTGACCGGCGGGGGCCTGCTGCGACTTCTGGGCGGCCTGCCTCTTCGCGGCGTCGACCTGGTCCAGCTGGGCGACGAACTCGGGCGGGGCCCCGGCCGCGACGGCGGCGGCGCGCACCTTCGCGAACGCCTCGGGCGTCGGCGCCTTCCGGGCCTGGGCGAGGTAGTCGGGGCGCTGCTGCTGGCGCTGCTGCTGGGGCGGGGCCTGCTGCTCCCACGGGCCCGCCTCGGCGCGGTTGCTGCGGCGCGGCTGCTGCCCGCCCTGCTGGCGCTGCTGGCCGTTGCGGCGCTGCTGCTGACGCTGTCCGCCCTGCTGGCGCTGCTGGGGCGCGGCGGGGATCGGCGCGGTGTCCTGGTCGCTGTCGTCGATCGACCGCGAGTCGACCGGGATCATGAACACCCAGAACAACATGTACTTGAGGGCGGCGCTCATGGCCTTGTTGGTGCTCTTGTCGCCGCTGTCCATGGCTTCGCCGGGCAGGGTCACGAGCAGGCAGTCGCCGGCGGGCCCATAGATGCGGTACAGCATCTTGAGGACCGTGTGCGTGCCCTTCTCGCCGCGCGGGCGCTGCCGGTGCTCGACGACCTCGGGCGCGATGAAACAGCCGTGGTTGCGCATCGGGCCCGCCATGGCCGACATGGCATCGTCGACACCCCGGAAGCTGTAGTTCTGCTGGGTGTTCTGCTTGTCCTTGCTGACCGGCATTACGTCCTGCATCACGCCGTGAATGACCTGGAACACGCGCGGGGCGTCGGCGGCGGCGCCGGGCGGCGCGGGCTCGTACGCCGTACGGATGGCCGGGGCACCCTCGACGGCCACCGGGGCCATGGGGCCGGGGGCGGGCTGGTTCGGGTGCAGCTGGGTGACGGTCACGGGCGCGTGCTCCTGGTCTTGCTGTGCCGGATGCGACCGGCGAGGCGGGTGATACGACCGGCGAGGGTGATCGCCGAATCGGGGTCGAGCAGGTCGTCGAGGTCGGCGGCGATCGGGGCCTCGGCGGCCAGTGCCTCGCGGCTCCCGTCGGCGGCGGCGGCGCGCATCGCCCGTTCGTACTCGGGCACGTCGTGCCCGTAGATCGCGCGGTCGAGGGCGGCGACGTTCTCGCCGTGTTGGGCGAGCAGGGCGCCGAGGTCGTCGGGGGCCTCGACGTACGCGAGGGCGAGGTCGTCGAGCAGCTGCTCGGCGCGGGCGGCGATCGGCAGGCGGACGGCGAGGCCGTCGGCGGTCAGCTGGGGGCGGATCATCGGTGCAGCTCCTCGGGCATGGCCGGGTCGTCGAGGGCGAGGTCGCCCGTCGCGGCGTCGTAGGCGTGCGGGCGGGTCCAGTCGGCGGCGGGGAACGCGCGGCGCAGCAGGCCGAGGGCGGCGCGGTGTGCGGACCGGTCGGCCTTGAGCGGCAGGCCGAGCGCGTCGTCGAGGGCGACCCACATCGCGACGCGCTGCTCGCCGTCGCGGTCGGTGCGCACGGGGACGATCCGCACGCGGACGGTGCCGGGGGCGATCTCGTCCAGCTGCCGGGCGAGTACGCCGGTCAGGGCGAGCCGCTTACGGGCGGCGAGGGCGCCCGCGATGGCCTCGGCGGCGCGGGGGCGGGCGGTAATCTGGGGGGCGTTCACGATCGGTACCTCTTTCGGGGTTCGGTCGGGGAGGGCCGTCCGGGTCGCGACCGGGCGGCCCTTCGCGTTTCAGGCGGCGGCGCGGTGCGGGGCGTCCTGCTCGGCCTGCTGGGCGCGGCGGTTGCGCTCGATGCGGCGTATGGCGAGTTCGGCCTCGGGCGCGAGGCGACCGGCGGCGCGGTCGCGGGCGATCCGGTCGAGGGCACGGTCGAGAACACGCCGTGCGTTGGCGAACGCGACCTCGCGCGGGATGACGGTCGAGGGGCCGGTCATGCGGCGGCCTGGGTGCTCGACTCGCGCAGTTTCAGCAGGCGAGAGGCGGGGATGCCGTACTCGTCCTGTACGGCGGCGGCGAGGCGGGCGCTCGGCGCGGTCTTGCCGGTCCACAAACGCCAAGCCGTCACGGGGGCAACTTTCAGCCGGGCCGCGAGGTCTGTGTAATGCCGGTCGCCTTTGTCGGTGGCAACTGCCACAAGGTGCGCACGGTCGTACATGGGCCGTTCCTTTCCGGTCAGACAGTCTGCCTGTCTGGACAGAAAGTAACACCTATCTTTCAGGAGTGAAAGTTAGGGCAGGGGGTCACGGCCTGTGACGTTGGGTGTTTTGGCGTTGACAGGCCGGTACGCCCGATACAGAATCGGACGTACGTTCGAGGCATGAGCGCAGGTCACGGCCTGTGTTCGGGCCATAAGGGGGTGAACCGGTGCGCCGACGCGCCAAGTCTCAAGCGCTATGTTTCGCGCGAGACAGCTACGCGCTATCTTTCACCCATGAAAAACAGAAAGCGCGGCGCGACCGACCGCGCCGAGCAGTTCGCGGCCTGGCTTCACGACCAGCTGACCGCCAAGGGGTACGACCTATCGGGGGCGCGCAGCGGGGGCAAAAGCCGCTTCGCCGAAGACTCGGGCCTTAGCGCCTCTACCGTCGGCCGACTGCTCGACGGTAAGCGGGTCACGGACATGGACGTACTCGCCCGGCTCGCCGACCAACTCGGCATCACTCTGGGCACGGTCCTGCTCCGTGCGGGCATCGTCGAGGACGAGGACCTGATCGCCGTACGGGAGCCGGAGACCGGCCCCGACGCGATGACCCCCGAACAGGCAGCAACGGCCCTCAACATCACCGACCCCCATAAGCGCGCCGTCTTCGTGTCGATGACGGAAACGCTCCAACAGCCACCCCCCGACACAGGCGAGGAACGACTCGCAGAGCACTAACGCACGGAGGCACCGTTGAACGGCCGCAGGATGTACGCCCCCACTGTCGCCATCCTCATAGCAGGCATCACGCTGGGCCTGCTCGGGATCTTCCAGGACGGGGGCGACCTTTCGCGCGCCGGAATCCTGATCGCATTCGCCGCCCTCCCCCCACTCTGCTACTGGCAGACGCAGCGAGCCCACGACGGAGTAGAGGACCAGGTCGCCGACGCCCACGAAGCCGGCTACCGCCTCGCCCTCGAACACGTCGCTAAGGGCCTGCTCAGCAGGAAATCCGCACCGCCGGACGGCGGGACGCACGTCGAGCCGGTCGACGACCGCGCCACCGTGAACGACGACCGCGCCGCCGGCGGAGCCGCGGGCCCCGTTGTCCCCGACAACGTGCGCCCGCTCCGGCTCATCCGCCACGACCACGACGAACGGAAGATCGTATGACCCTTCCCGACATCCCGACCACGTTCCACGGCTCGGCGCACGCCGGCGAGCCGTGGATCGGCTATATCCGCGTGTCGACGTGGAAAGAGGAGAAGATCAGCCCCGAACTGCAACGGACCGCAATCGAGCAGTGGGCCGCGCGCACCGGCCGCCGCATCGTCGACTGGATCATCGACCTTGACGAATCCGGGCGCCACTTCAAACGAAAGATCATGGGCGGCATCGAGCGAATCGAGCGCCGCGAGGTGCGCGGAATCGCCGTGTGGCGGTACTCCCGATTCGGCCGCAACAGAACCGGGAACGCCGCCAACCTCGCCCGCGTCGAGGCCGCCGGGGGCCTGCTGGAATCGGCAACCGAACCTGTCGACGCCTCGACCGCCATCGGCCGGTTCGCACGCGGCATGTACATGGAGTTCGCCGCGTTCGAGTCGGACCGCGCGGGCGAGCAGTGGAAGGAGACCCACGAGCACCGCCTCGCCGCCAAGCTCCCCGCCACCGGGCGCGGCCGGTTCGGGTACATCTGGCACCGCCGGGCCGTCCCCGACGCGACCGCGCCGAACGGCATCCGGCTGCAACAGGAGCGGTACACCCTGCACCCCGACTACGCGAGCGTTGTTGAGGAACTGTACGAGCGGAAGACCGAGGAGTACGAGGGGTTCAACGCCCTGGTGCACTGGCTCAACGAAGAGTTGGTCATCCCCACCATGCGCGGCAAGGCGTGGGGGGTGAGCAGCGTCTCGCGGTACCTCGACTCAGGGTTCGCCGCCGGTCTGCTCCGTACGCACGACAAGTCGTGCCCGTGCGGGTACAGCAGTGGCAAGCGGAGCGGATGCCCCGACAACCGGTTCATCTACCTGCCCGGCGCACAGCCGCGCATCATCACGCCCGACCAGTGGGAGGCGTACAGGGAACACCGGAAGATCACCAAGCTGACGCCCCCGCGGGCCCGAAAGGCCACGTACCCGCTTACCGGCCTGCTCCGACACGGGTACTGCCGACACCACATGAGCGCAGCGTCGTACACGTACAAGGGCGAGCAGATGCGCGGCCGGAACCTGGTGTGCAGCCGGAACAAGCACACGAGCAAGGTCGAGTGTCCGAAGGGGATCAACGTTCGGCGCGACTACGTCGAGCGCGAGGTCAAGAACTGGCTTGAGCGCGAGGCCGCCCCCGGCATCGACGCGTCGCCGCGCCTGCCCGTGCAGCGGTCGGAGCCGGCCGAGGACCCGCGCGCCCGCGCGCAGCGTGAGCGGGCACGGCTGCAAGTCGAGTTGACCAAGGTCGAGAAAGCCCTCGACCGACTCGTCATGGACAACGCGTTGAACCCGGAGAAGTACCCGGCGGACAGCTTCGCGCGCGTGCGTGACCAGCTGGCCGGACAGCGCGGGTCGATCATGAACGCGATGAACGAACTCGGCGAGGTCGAGGCGACGCCCACGCGCGAGGAGTTCGTACCGCTGATCGCGAGCCTGATCGAGGCATGGGACCTCATGCAGCCGATCGAGAAGAACGCACTTCTACGACAGATCGTGCGGCGCGTCGTGTGCCACGACATCCGTACGCCGGGGTCGCGCTGGATTCAGGTGCGGGTCGAGGTGCACCCCATGTACGAGCCGGACCCGTGGGCCCCGATCGCGGGCGAGGTCGTCGCCCGGAAGGACGAGCCGACCGAGGTCGACGACCGCGCCGACGGTGAAACCCTGTTCTGACCTGGGGTTTTTTATTTGCCCCTTTAGAACCACAGTTCCAC